>JBCCFU010000051.1:0-8531 GCA_039029575.1 Bacteroidota bacterium
GCCGACCAGGTTGCATTCCCGGGCGCATCGGCTGGCAGCAGGGCGGGCATGATTACAGTGCCTACTTGCAGCCAGGTTGCATGGGACACCACGCCGGTGACGCACTGAACAACCGACCTTTCACGCCGGGACCGCCGACTGCAACGGTCGGCTATCCCTACTACACCCACCGCGGACCTCGGGATTTCCTTCTCGACAACCCGCCGTCGATCGGTCGCTAATCTTGTGTAGGGCCTGACCTGTTGCGAAGGTCCCCTGCAAGAGACGAATCCGAGCAAAACTGAATATGAAACAAATAGCTCGCCTCCTTTTCGCCTGTCTCCCTTGGGCTGCCTTTATGCCCTGCAACGGATCCACAACAGAACCAAACTACTCTAAAAAATTACTTAAAATTTTAAAAATTGAAGATAAAGACACCTTTGATAAAGAATACAACGCTTCTAAAAAGATCTTGGATGAAGCGAGAGAGCGTTTGGTGACAACGATATTTAACGTAGAATCGTCACTTATCGATACAGAAAAAGAAATTGATAAAATTAAAAAGATATTGAAACAAAAGTCCCTTTTTAAAGAATGGTTGGATACACTCACGGAACCCGAAGCCTTTGAAAAAGAGTCCGTTGTAAACCGAAGCAAAATTGATATATTTAATTATATCTTTTGCCTTTCTAGTTATACATTAGAAGGTCAATTTAATCTTACAGAATCGTTCAAAAAAACGGTAAAAACACTTACCAAAGAACAGAGGAAAAACATCATACTAGATTTCCTTTCGCAAGAAGGGCTGAACGAGGAAAAATTTCCTTACAGTTTAGCGCAAAATCAAGAAATGTTTTGGATAAAATCTTTGATAAAAAACAGCCCTCCCATCACCCGTAAGATTTTTCAAAAAGCAGAGCCCTTTTTGTCTGAAATAAATTACCAGAGAATAGCCATTGGCACCATACATAGTCTTCAAGAAATAAGAGCAACAAAAAGAATATGGAAAGAAGCCCTATCTGTAGAACCTACCATCACCGAGGAAGATAAAGAAAGAGTCAAGGCGTTACTAGGTAACTCATCGGAAATTCAAGAAATAGAACTTTTGGCCGAAGCCTCTATCGCCGTTGTCTATAAAGTAAAAGCAGATAATAAGTTCTATGCAGTAAAAGTGCTTAAAAAAGACACAAAAAAAGAAATAGAAAAGAACATTGCAAGTTATCTCAAACTTGATATCCCAGAAAGAGAAAAAGCACTCCTAAAAGAACTCCAACAAAAAGCACTCGAAGAAACCAAGTTAAGCGAAGAGAGAAAAAATATACAACAAGGACAACAGGTATACCAAGGAGCTGAAGGTGTCTATGTAGTACGCTTGGCAGAAATCGATAAAGAGATAACCCAAAAAGATCAGGCCCTCGCCATGGACTCGATAGAGGGACAGACCCTTATTGACTACCTAAACAAGATGGCAGAAAGAATAAAGAAAACTAGGATAGAAAAACTATTGCCCGAAGAAAGGCAGAAAAGGTTCATGTCGGTCTACTATGGAATATCTCCAGAAATGGAAAATGAAATCAGAAAAGTAAAAAAGTACATAGAAAACTTAACCCTCCTCTTCTTTAACAAACTATATTGTGGAAAAGAAAACTTCTTTCATGCCGACCTACATACTGGCAATGTCTTAATCCATAATCAAACCAAAGAACTCTATCTTCTAGACTTTGGATTTGTAGGTCGTAGCTTAAAAGACAAAAAATATAAAGTAGATAGAAGTTTTGACAAATATTATAATAAAGATGAAGTAACCCTCAAAGAAGTACTCTATGAGTTAAAAAAGCTATTTGACAAATGGCACAAAAACAGAAAATTCACAAAAAAATCCTTTGTTCTTGAAATGGTACAAAATATCGCCTACTGTATAAGCCCTGTATTAAAAAATACAAAAAAAGGTGATGGAAAGCCTTTTCACACGCAAGAAGAACTCAAATCAAACCCAAAGCTTCAAACTATACTAGACTTTTGGATAAAATGGCGCCTAAAAGAAATTTCAGCTACGGGAGAAGACAAAATAATAGAAGCCGAAGAGAATTTATATAGAGACATAAACGATGCAGTTAAGGAGGTAGTTGACCCTGATTTTCAACTTGCCTATACTGCCCTCAAATATATAGATGACATTCGAAAAAAATTTAATAAACAAGTTTATATGTCAGATATTGATCACGAACAGGATGCACTTTATATCAACAGGCCAAGCTTAAAAGAGATCGAAAGCTGGAAACCCCAAGATACCGGAGACTCAAAACCCCAAGATACTGGAGACTCGAAACCTCAAGAACCTAGCTCTAAAGGTGAAATATCCCCAAAAATGTTATGGTTGCTTTATGTAAGTGTTCCCGTCATCGCCGTTATTATCATTTTAGTAGCCTTCGCAAAGAAAAAAAGCAGTCAACACAGTAGGAACAGCAGAGAAGAGACATTTTGAATCCATTGAACTTTATGATATAAATGCAGTAGATTCAGTGGAAATTTTGCTATCTTTACAACCCCATGCAAGAGACAAAATAACCTTGACAAAGAAAAAAATTGAAACCATAGGTACCATGTATGCATTACCATCCCTGCACTATGAAATCTTCTATTTTTTTATGATGACTAGAAAAAGATGGATCCCACCCACCTTTTGCTTACTCATTTGCTTGCCCCTCCAAAGCATGCAAAAGCTCCCGTTGAACAATCCTGCTCCTACCCAACATGTTTATGCCGACGATGAAGCGAAGGTCGAACCTTTACAACCTTCCGAGTCTAACCTTTCATCTTCCATACCCAACAATAGGCTTTTTTCTTCTAACCACTGCACAAACCTCTCTATATGCCCACCTCTTCAAGATGCAGAACAGTGCATCCTACACTGTCTAGCTCTTGCCAAAAAAGAATATTCTCTTCACAAAGGGAAGCATAACCCCTTAGCATTTTTCCTTATTGACTTTATCAATACAGCTAACTTTGAAAAAAACAATGAAAGCGCCGATCTTATCATTGAAGCTCTGAAAAGTATCTTCCCTCAATATTATCAAAAAACCTTGAATGCCTATCCACACAATACTACCTTTCAAGCTACCCTCCAGCCCTCTTTAGCCTTTTCATCCACACAACCCGCTCAAAAAACGATACCTTCTACCCAAGTCACTTTTCAACGACAAAAAAAAAAAACAGCCATCACCTTCGCAAAGAAAAGACAAGCATACGCAAGTAGGCCGACTTTTATCTCGCAAAAAAAAGAGCTACGTTTGTCTCGAATGTAACAATTCTTTCTCTAAAAAGAGAGAACTCGCGAAGCATTCGGGTTGCCACGAAAGTGAAAAATCGTTGGAGTGCTTCTTTTGCTTTAAACGTTTTAAAGGAATAAAAGAGCGACAAAAACATCATCTTTCTGTCCATAAATACAACCTTGAAAGCCCGCCCATCTAAAAGAAAGTACCGCTTCAACTTTTATCTCTCTTTTTTGCTTACTACCTTTGCCCTCACTTACAACCTACTAAACCCTTTGACTATGAAAACACCCTTTCCTGCCCGCTACCTATCCTCTTTTCACTACGCTCTTTGTCTCCTTTTGTGTTGCCTGCCTTCGGTCAACTACAAGACAGTAGGTGCCTCCAATGAAGAGAGTGTTCACAAAAATTCGTCTCAACCGAAAAAGGAGTCCAAAATCAAGCCTGAGATAAAAAAGCAGCAAGATTCTCTCAACAGACTTTCAAAGAAAGCAAGAAAGAAAGCAAGAAAGCAACAAAATACCTATTTTCTCAACATAAAAGCACTTATCCAGCCCCTTCCAAACGCAAAAGTTTCCGAGTCAGAAGTTCGCTACAAAAAGACAGAAAACCGCCTGACTTACTTCCCTCTTTTCAAGACAGAAAGTTCGCAGCTTCCCATCTCCAACGACCAAACGAGAGACCTTTTTGTAAAGTATTCCTTTCCTCACTTCGTTGCACTTGCTAAAGGTAAACAAAAAGGCAGTTATCCTATCAAAATATGTGTCCAGCCCTTTCAGCCTGAGAAAAGCAACGAGGTGACCGAAGAACAAGGAAAAAAAGGTCGTAAGAAAGGTAAAATCAATATTCTGTTCACCTCCCAAATACAAAAGTTTAAAAGCAAAAATATCAACCTCAAACTACCACACCCATCCCTTTTAGTAGAAGGTTACCTAAGGAAACATGTCAGCCTCAAACAAGATGTCAGCCTCAAACAAGATGTGCTGGCTTTAATAAGTAGCTATTGCCTAGACATCACCTGTTTACGTACTAAGAATTTTAATTTTACCATCAACTTTCTACAAATAAGCATAAAAGAGACTGGTACACGCAGCCAAGAGGCTCCTTATGGTTTGATAGAGGTAGTCCCTAACCAAAAAGACTGTATCCAGTTCGTATCACTGCGTGACACCCAGCTACATGTTTTCGGTAAAAAGATACAAGATAATGCTTTTTACAGTTTATTTTACAATATCCTTATGGATGATGGCTTCTTTGTCAAATGCAATGCAAAAGAAGATGGAGATACTTACGGTTTTTTAAACCTCTCGTTTAAACAAGAAAGCGATGATACGTACGTCCCTGCAATCACCGATCACCGATCAGAAGGCAAATACGATGTAGCGATGATAGTCTAGCTAGTTATCCCCCTCAAAGCCTTTCCACAGACCAGACAAAATGCTTACCTTTGTAATAAAGAATAAGCAGGCTATACTATGTCAAAAATACCCACTCCCTCTCTTTCAACTCTTCTTTCAAAGCTTTTTACAGGAATGTGTCTATGCACATTCATCTCACTATCAGCCGAAGTCGAGACAAGTGAAAAGTATACAAAGACCTACTCCCTGCAAGGTAACAACCTGACCAAGTTATCTGGTCAATTTCCGTGCAAGATAATCATCAAGCGCCTGCCCGTTGGGAAAAAACCTTCAGTAGTCGTCAAATATGGTAGCAAGCAAAACAAAGAGACCATAGAAAAGTATCTTAAAGTAGAAGAAAGAAACGGAGAACTTTCCATAGGCTTCAAAGAGCAATATAGTGAAGTAGGAAATGGGAGAAGCACTTTTTCTTTCTTTAAAATTAGTTTTAATAAAGGAGAAACAAAAGAAGTCAAATATAGAGGAGGCTCTCATACGATAACTTTTGCCGATGGAGAAACATTGATATTGAAGGAAGAAGAGCTACCTGTACTGACCCTGCACCTCCCTTCTACAATAAGCGACATCGCATTGTCTAGAACAGAAGCTACCATTGAAAATGGCTTTTTTGGGGGTAATGGCTCCCTAAATCTGCTTAAGATACATTTGAGGTCTACTGGTAGCCTACAGATCAAGGGGAAGGTCCAGCTTAAAAGCGTAGAGATCAGCCTAAGAGGGGGTTCTTACTTTGCTGCCGATGAATGGCATGCTAAAAATATGACCCTTCATAGCAGAGGAGGTAGCCAGTTTTTCATCAAAGAACTACATGCAGATGCCCTTTCCTTACAGTTAAGAGGGAGCTCAGAGGCACATTTTCAAGCGCTTAAAGTGAAAGAGTTCAAACGTTGACATACCTTTTGTATTCCTTTATGTTTTCAATGAGTAGAAAGATAAAACTTTTATACCTTTCACTTAGCGTATAAGCATTGAGCAAAAGTTCTTGAAACTTTACACTCTTTACAAAGGAAGTGTCTACCATTGGCCACACAAACATTTTGAGACGTGCCAAGCATAGAGAAGGGACCCCTTGTTTCACCAATGCTACATTTCTAGCGTAACCCATCAAAAGCAATGTCCTCTTGTACGCAAGCTGCATGTAGATAGGCTCGATGTGTTTCATGATAAAAGGAGCCTTTTTGGATACTATGATCTTTGAGGATGAGTGAGGCAGGAGCACCTTCTGACTTTCTGTTAGTGGCTTGCACAAACGAAGCGGGTCAAATAGCACTTTACGTAACAAGTGGTCAAAAACCCTTTCCCTTTGAATCATGTTTCCCGAAGCATCCTTTGTAACCTTGTTATATGTTCGACGTAAGAAGATATCATTGATCTGCCTGTTTGAGTAGCCAGTTTTATTGATCTTGGCCTTTAGTATGAAAAGTACCAAATCTACAGGGGAGTTTTCTAGGATTTTTAGGATCTCTAGTTCATCAAAAATAGAGTGACTATAACAAAGGATTTTTTCCAAGATCATATCTGAAAGAGTTGCGCTATATGCCTTTGATTTTGCCTTTTTAAGGATCGTGATCAAGTTATTTATGATTTCCAAATGTTCCTCGACATCGAAACATATCGTCAGTTGTATGTGATCTGTGGCATATTTGCCTTGGTCGTCTTGTGCTGACCATTCGAGTTCGGGGAAATTTTGTACGAAGAATTGTAATACAGATGCTGGGGAACACTTTTGGGCCTTTTTAGCCTTTTTTTCAGCTAAGTCTCTAAATAAAAAGGGCAAAACTTCACTCAGGCGGCATGCTTCCCCCCATTCTTTCTTAGTGAAGACCTCTTTTGTCAACTGGGGATCATGTTTATACAGCTGTTTTTTTATCATCTTCATTATGACATTGCAATATATGCTTTTTCTATCGTTGCCTTGCTTTGAGATGTATTTTTCAAATTGTATCCCTTTTTTCCCGTTGATGTCTCTATAATACGCAATCAATCTCTCTTTGCTACTTAATTTACTTTCTTGAATGGTTGGTACTTGATGAGGCGTGAAGACTTTTTTTTCATCATCTTGATTGAGGGGGAGGTCACTTGTAATCCTAGTGACGTGAAGCGTTTTTGCGATACCTGCAGATCTATTGCTAAATACTTCTAATGGCGTGTTGTCAAAGGTGTTTTGTCCATTTGCTTCCAGTGCGCTGTGTAAACTTTTGGGAAGGCATAAGGTGATAAGGAAGAGGGTGGCGTATTGTTTAAGCATGATGAAATAGAAAGGGGATATGAATTTTATTTGAGGCCCAATTTATACATAAAGTTTTTATTTTGCAACTATACAGTATCCTTACGGTGGAGTAGTAACTTCTATTTATAAGGTTATCTCCAAAAAAAAGAAATTAACGCCTCAAAAGAGGTTTAATAGTCCCCTTCTTCTTTTAAGGCTCTTCGTCATTTTCCCAGTTGTGGTAAAATACCGCGCAATTTTCGCCCATTTTGGGCAATTACAAAGGTCATTACTACTAACAATCAATAACATGCAATAACATGACATCCTCATCCACACTAAAGTACAGACATTGACAGCACGTAGCATAAAGAAGGATGGTTAGATTTTTTTTACTATATTTGTAAAAAATCTAACCCTACCAACAATGAAAAAATTAATCGCCTTTTGCATGCTTTTGAGCGGTAGACAAGGTTTCAGCGCTTCAACCAGCTTCCCCATGACAGATCAAGAGCTCACTGATATTATCACTACTTACAGCTTACAACCTTATAAAAAACAATTGAAAGCACTAAAAATTCAGAGAAAGCTTTCAAACATAGAGGCACTCTTGGACCTTCTTGTAGAAAACAAACACATTTCGCTGAACAACAAAAAGATACTCGATTATTATAATAATAAATTTGAACCAAAGGCTCATAGTAGTTCTATCATGGATTATATTGTCAACACTGCCATAAAAGCGGCAAGCTATGTGTACTCGACAAATGAAAAGCCCCAAAAAACACTTTTTTATAGATTCGTTGAGATAGGTTTATGGAAAGCTATATACCTAATAAATGAACGGTGTCCTGATGCTTTGAGCCCTACATTAGAAAATGAAATAACTCCTTTTTTCCAATCTTTAGAGGAAAAAGACTTTATAGAGAGTGCTCAGGAAGATCTGCCTGAATTACAAAATAAAACCCAAGCTGACGGACAGACAGAAGAAAATCAAGCAGAAGAGGACCAGACAGAAAAAGAAAAACACGGCCACCCTATACAAGCTAAAATTCAAGGCGACGGTAACCTATTCGGAGAGAAAATCTTAGATGGCTTGATCTCACGCGAGCAGAACAAAAAATATCAAATAGAACACTCGGTAATGTCACAGATAACATCACTTATACTTAAGACGTGCATAAAAGACCAAAAAACACCTATCATTTATCTCTTCTTTCAAATAGATCCAAACAAAAGCAAAAAACTATTACAAACCATCTCTTCAGACGCATTCTCTCATACATTCAGCGCTATAGGAAAGCAAATTCACCAGAAGCCCTTTTTAAAAGACGAAAATGATCAAGCCTCTTTTATTCAATTTATCTTAGATACACTCACCGAAAGAGAAGAGAGCGACAAAAAATTGGAGGATAAAGACTTAGCAGGCGCTCTTACGTTCTTCATTCCCTCATTTTATAATATCGATCCTGTGAAAACCAAGGCGTTATTATCAAAAGTAAAGGATAAAAAATTATTCACTTCGATGCTAATTGGAACCTTACAACAATGTAGTTTCCAAGAGCTTACAGAAGTCTCAACTCTTACAAAAAAACAGAATCAAAAGGCTTTCGGGGAATTTATCCTAGACATACTCACCGAAAATCAGTCCAAAAA
>JBCCFU010000052.1:0-8530 GCA_039029575.1 Bacteroidota bacterium
AGACAAAACAAAAATATTTTTATTTAATAGAAGCACTTTTTCCACTTCTGACGCACAAAAGAGAGCCTCAAAAGAAGGTTCTCCCTTTGCCTTGCCCCTGTCGAAAATACTATGCCTGCTTCTCGGACTCTTCACGATCACCACGCCTTTGCTGGCAGCTGAAAAAATTGATTATGGGTTAAACATCTACTATCAATTGCAAGGAATATACGACTATTTCGACGGTGACGGTCAAGGAAAATTTAGCAAATGGTGTGAAGAGAATGGATATGAGGATGAAACTATTATAGAAGAACTCGATGAAGATATAGAAGATTGTGCAATTTTAGAATTCGATTGTAAATTCCCTTTGCCAAAAGATGTTGGTAACCAACGAGCATTTATTTTTTATTTCATAAAGAAGCTAAAAGAGTTTGAAGTCTCAAACCTTACTAAACAACAGGTAGAACAGATAGTCAATAACTATCCAGTCAAAGGAAAAAGTGATGCTTCCTCTCAAATAAAATTCCAAAAGGACAAACCTCGGCCAAAATCTAGTCAAGAGAAGAAAGGGGTTTTCGGTAAAGGAGCATACAAAGAGAAGCTTATCGCTGGATACCTAAGGTTGGGAAATGCAAGATTGTATTGTAAAGATTTGATAGAGCTTGTTTTTAAATATTGGGTCCTTTCACCACCTACTAAGATCGTTGGTAAATTCATAATTGCAGAGAAAGACCTACAACCTATTAGTGAGCAAGATTTTTGTGATCAATCTGATGAAGTACAATGGGATCAATATGCTTTCTCTTTTAAACGATTTGGAGAAATTTATCGTCTTGCACTTCCCGCGAGTAGAAATGATATTATAAAATATAAAAATAGCTACAAATATGAAAATAACCATATAAGCCGATCCGCTATCGACGGTTTCACTCGGCTATTATACAAAGGAGCTTGCAAAGGTCTCGTAATATTTGATATAGAAGAAAAAGAAAAGAGAGAAATGTGTAAAAACCATAGGTATTTTTTGCAAGATTTTGCCGATTTTTCAAAAGAAGTTTTTAAGGAAATAGGTGAGATGGCTAAATATGCCATACGATATGAAGATAAGACATTCTTATGTCTGCCTGTTTTTATCCTTCGCTGGAATACAACGGATAAGAATCTTAAACTACAAACACTTAATATATGGACGCTCTATTATTACTCCAACAACATATTTAATTTTCAGGATAGAAGAAAAGGTTCAACCATAAAAGACAGAGTGAAGCGTCTTTCTGATAGTATCAAACATGATCCTTACATGCCTAAATATTTACAAGTACAATGGCTCCTCAATGCTCGAGACGGTCTGCATCATTTGGCCAAAAATGTGCTTAAAGGTGCGCGGCGCTCTGATAAATCATTAGAATGCTTCACGGTTCTTCGCGCTATGGTAGATCTTTTGATGAATGATAGACTTGACGCTAAAGTACTGATGGAAAAGCTTAAACAGATGAAGAACGATTATAACTCTCAGTCACAGGGATGGGGAGCAAAGAAAAAATGTAATCTCGTTGAAGCGTGCCTTGATGAGGCAATCGAAGCCAAATGTCTCGATTGGTAGTCTTGCTTGTATAAAGAAAAGTTTGTTTTTAGGAAGAATCTTTAAAAGTTTTAGCTTTAAAAAAGATTATAAACTTTCACTTTGTTATGAAAAGCTTACTACTAGACAAAACAAAAATATTTTTATTTAATAGAAGCACTTTTTCCACTTCTGACGCACAAAAGAGAGCCTCAAAAGAAGGTTCTCCCTTTGCGTTGCCCCTGTCGAAAAAGTCGACCTCCTTACCATGCCTGCTCCTCGGGCTCTGCGCAATCATCACGCCTTTGCTGACAGCTGAAAATATAAAAGACAAAGAGGATGGCTTTGATAATGACACTATTCAAGAAGAACTTGACGGAAATATATAAAATCGTAGCCTTTTGGATTTCGATGATAACTTTCCTTTGCCAAAAAACAATACTAGTGACCAACGGGACGTGTCGCAAAATTTTGGTGGTGGGAGTATGTCACACAATTATAAAAAGCCTCTTTTTAGAAAAAAATACCACATTAAAAGCCCTAGAAGCACAATTCCAAAATCAACAATTTCAAAAATTTTCCCCACAACGAAAGAAGCATACAACCATTAATCGCACTGCCTTTCATTATAGATTTTAAAAAATTCCCTCAAAGTTTTTTCGTGATTTATATGAAGAATCAAAAAAGATCTACAGTAAATACCTTACTCTCTTTTTTAGAAGGCAAGGTTTCGGCTGCTGCTTGGATTAATAAAGGAGTGTACGTAGGGGAAGCTGAAGGAGCCTGGGTAGGCGTTTTCGTTGGAATAGAAGTAGGCGCAGGAGAAGGGACTACTGTGGGGGGTTGGGTAGTAGGGTTCAAGGTCGGATGTGAAGTAGGGCTCTACAGGTATCTTGTGTGCCAAAGTCAACGGCTCTCATATTATCTCCAAGTTCATCTGGGCTATCTCCTATTTGATCATTGGGAACCGTGGTATTGCCAATACCCACTTGTCCATTATTGTTTAATCCCCAGCATTTTAATTGATCATTTTCTAAGATAGCGTAACTATGGGAGGAGGATTCGCCAATTGAGATAGCGATCGGGTTTAAGGGGGCCACCACAATCTTCTAATGCGTGTGAGGTAGTCACCACCATAGCTCCTATGATGACTTTGCTGACCTTTGTGATAAGGCTAGCAAGCAGATGTAGGGGTAGCAGAAAGAAAAAGGGTGCAAGAGAGGAAAATCGCACGCAGCGAAAAAAAACGAAAAAATCATGATAAATTCATGGTAATTATATTTATGATAGTTAAAAGCTAAATTATTTCATCAAATATAAACCATATCTTAAGAAAAAACAACAATTTAGTCTCTGTCGCAAAGTTAGGTTTGAAGTTCTTTAGTATTATCTTTTTGGATCCACCTATGCATCTTCAAGAGGCATGAATCCCCCTGCTTGCATCTGCCACATCCGTTCGTAAGTTCCTTTTTTTGCTATGAGCTGTGTGTGGGTACCCTCTTCGATGACCTTCCCTTGTTCAAGGACAAGGATACGGTCCATCAGCGCCAAAGTAGAAAGCCGATGAGCAATCACGATCGTTGTTCTGCCTTTCATCAGTTCGCTTAAACTTTCTTGAATGGCATGTTCGGTGACAGAGTCAAGCGATGAAGTAGCCTCATCCAAGATCAAGATAGGGGCATCCTTTAGGATAGCTCTTGCGACAGCGATGCGTTGCCGTTGCCCCCCTGAGAGCTTAAGCCCTCGCTCACCTACCAGAGTGTCATACTTCTCTGGCAAAAGGTCGATGAAGTCGTGACAAAAAGCTTTTTTCGAAGCCTCGATCACCTCCTTGTCTGTCGCCTTAGGGTTGCCATAGCGGATGTTCTCCATGACGGTACGATGGAAAAGAGTGGTATCTTGCGGGATCATGGCGATATGGTTACGTAGGCTGTCTCGGGTGACCTCCCGTATGTCTTGACCGTCAATGGTGATCCTACCTTTTTGGATATCGAAAAGGCGTAACAAAAGGTTGACAAACGTCGTTTTACCTGCCCCTGAGAAGCCGACAAGCCCTACTTTCTCACTTGGAGCAATCTCTACATTTTGTTCGTTGAAAATAGGGTTTTCTTTTTTGTTTGGATAAGCGAAGGTAACCTCCTTGAAGTCAATGGCTCCCTGCTTTAGTTTGAGAGGCAGCGCATTGGGGCTATCTTCGATGGCATAAGGCGTATTTAGGAGTGTGAGAGCTTGCTTGCACTTGCCTACTTCTCCGGAAAGGCTCATAGCCTCACGCAAGAAGCGGCGAACGAAATGGAAGGCACTTACGCTGAGCATGATCACAAAGCTGAAGTCTCCAATACTGATTTTCCCTTCGCTGTACATGAAAAGTAGTGTGAGAAGCATCGACCACACCATGATTACAATGCTCCCATCCCATATCGCTTTGAGTTTCAACTGCTCCCAACGGAGCTCGCGATCCCTCTCAGCTGTACGCTTCACCGTGGTATCGATACGGTCTATTTCATACGCCCTTTGCGCAAAAAGGCGCATGTTGATACTGTTGCTCAACATATCTACGATGTGTCCCACATAAAAAGTTCGCTCTTTTGAAAAAGCGACTGCGCGCTTTTGTATACGGCCTGAAAAATACCAGGCGATGAAGAGAGAAACGATGCTCCAGCTTAGTAGGATTAGCCCAAAAAAGGGATGGGCCAAAGTGAGCGTCACTATAGCGATAGTTAGCATCATCAAATGCCCAAAACCATCAAGTATTTTTTCTAAGACGAGCGCAGTGCCATCAACAAGATCATTGATCTTATTTAGAAGGCTTCCTGCAAAGTTGTCTTGAAAATATTCATGTGACTGCCCGCTCACGTGCGTGACCATCTGCATGGCCACCTCACGCCGTATCTGCACAAACAACCTGATGTCAAGATAGTTCCAAAGCCGCATCGAGATCGCATACACCATCCACAAAAAGGCGTATAGGAGCAGAGGGTATTGAAGGTGTGAGAGCGTTTCATGAAAAGAACCTTGAAAAGAGGTCAGCTGATCGATGATGTATTTCAGCACATAGGGGGCCGCAGATGTCTGAGCTGCCCATATAAGCATGACAAAGACGGTAGTAGCAAACAATATGATTTTTCTCTTGATAATGGATATAAAAAAAGAAAAAAGAGATAGGCGAGGAGTGTTCATAAAAATAAAAAAAGAGAGTGCAAAGTTACCCTTTTTTATACAAATATAAAACTTATGTTTCGGAGACTTGTACAAAAAGTCATACAAGCCTACTCAGGCGAGGCAAGGCATATTTTGCAATGATTTTTATACACCACTTCATCTGCGTTGATCATTCTTTTTACACTATCAAAGAAATCATCTTGTTCCATCTGTGGCAGCAGCTCCTCCATCTTTGCTAAGAAGGTATCAGGTGTTAACGAGCCTTCGGCAAGTACAGTCTGTATATGTGTTCTGATTTCTTGGTACGTTGCCTCACTTAAAGGCTCCTTTTTTTGTTTAGAAGTACAAATATCACAGACATTACAACGATCGTACGACACCTCGCCCAAGTATTCAAGTAAAAGCTGCATCCTACAACGTTGCCGATGCGTCATATAGTAGACCACAGCCTCCGCTTTCTGTCGCATGATACTTTTTCGGATCAAAAGCTTTTTGGAAGAAATGGGTAAGCGATCCACTGCATAGCGTGGTGTCAAAAAAGTAAGTGTTGCCTGCTTTTGTTCAGGTGCATAGGTAACGAGGCCTAGCTCATCTAGTGCTTTTAGCTGACGGTCAACTACCCTTTCATTGACTTGTAGCTCTTTAGCTATTCGTTTAAGAGAGACAGCAGTCATTTCTGTTAGCATATGCGTCCCATATGTGTGGTTGAGTACTTTTATGAGAGGTTGATAGTCGGGATTCCCCACTTGGAAAGCATACATTTGCTGAGAACTAGCTATTGCACGCACCTTAGCAGGTTGTGCTAAGCGATCGTTGTACTCTACCAGTCCCGCTTCCTGCAATCGTCGCAGAGAGGTATATACAAATTCCGCTTTGACACCATACGTATGCATAAAATCCTCCAAGTCAAAAGGATAGCTGACCTCTGAACCACTGCCTACAGCTATCTGATAATAGTTGGCCAGTCGTTGGTAGATACTTTTCAAGTCAGCAAGTGTCGGATAACCCTCGTCTGTTTTTTTAAGTAAAATATTAGCTTCTTCCCCTTCATATAATACCATAGCGATAGAAGACTCACCATCTCTTCCTGCCCTTCCTGCCTCTTGGTAATATGCTTCTAAAGTAGGAGGGAAGTGAAGATGTACCACGAGGCGGACATCAGGTTTGTTTATTCCCATCCCAAAAGCATTGGTTGCCACCATCACACACACTGCATTTTTAAGCCATGCATCCTGTCTTTGAAGGCGTACCTCTGCCGAAAGGCCCGCATGATAATAGGTCGCAGAGATCCCTCGCTCCTGTAGATATTCCGCCAACCATCTTGTCCGTCGTCGCGTAGGAGCATAGACAATAGCACACCCTGCATACGCTTTAAGTGCCCGATAGAGCGCTTGTGTAGAGGAGTCTGTTTTATAAGCCCTGAACGAAAGGTTTTTACGTGCAAAGCTCGTCTGAAAAATCAGCGGCGCATCTAGCCCCAACCTCTCTATAATATCACCCTTTACCTCTTCCGTCGCTGTAGCTGTCAACGCCACGGTATGAACCTTTGGAAAAAAAGACTTGACCGAAGCAATATCCATATACGCAGGGCGAAAATCGTGGCCCCATTGTGAGATACAATGCGCTTCATCGACCACCAGACAGCTGACCTGCATCTTTGCCGCGCGTACACGAAAAATTTCACTCTGCAGCCGTTCAGGAGAGAGGTATATTAATTTTGTCTTTCCATAAACACAATTGTCCAAAATTCTATCCACATCGCGCGGAGTCATCCCTGTATATATCGTCTCTGCTGCGATGCCCCGTTCGCGCAACGCCGTCACCTGATCTTGCATCAACGCAATCAGCGGAGAGACCACCACCGTGAGTCCCTCTTGTAGGAGTGCAGGCAGTTGGAAGCAAATAGACTTCCCCCCACCCGTAGGCATCAACACCAGTACATCTTTTTTCGCTAAAATAGCCTCTATGATCTCCTTCTGTTGAGGACGAAAAGATGTATACCCCCAATATTTTTCTAAAATGGCTTTTTTTTCTTCCATACCCAGGCACTTTTGACCCGCAAGTTACAGGTTTTAATGACCAATTACGAAATTGACTTAACCTTTTCTATTTTTTAACCATGAGAGGCTATCAGTCCAACCACAACCTCATGTTAGCAAAAAACTTTTTTGGCTTGATAGTTTTGCGCTTGAAACACCTACCAACACAAATATGAAAAATAAAAAAGGGGAAAAAGAAAAAAACGTCAGCCTACACAATCGTTTTGTAAAGTATATCTTAGGCACTAAAGAAGCGATGATTGCCTTTACTGAGTTAAATTTGGACAAAAATATTTTGACTAAGTTAGATACCGTACAAGTGGAAAGTGATGATTTTGAACAGCACTGGTATCGCGACAAGCATCATCCTGACATCATTCTATTCGTTGGACGAGAAAGAGGAGAAAAGAGCTACCTGTTCCTCCTCTTAGAAGAGAAAGAGAAGCCCAACAAGTATATAGGTAAACGTACCTTAAAATACCATTTCACTATGGTTTTCGCATATATGCGTAAAATAGATAAAGAGGGGCGCTTCATTCTTGCTTTTGTGCTCCGCCATAAAAAAGGAACAAACTCAGCCGTTGAAAGTGTTGACGATATTGGAGACTATGTAGAAATGGGCCTAAAAAATGTCTTCTTGCTTCAACTCAAGCAGGAAGAAAATCAAAAAATGGAAAAAAAAGGAAGAATAGCCCCTACTTAGATAGCCCTTACACTTGCCCTAAAAGTGAATTACAACACTTTTAGGCTTATCTGGAGAATGAGTGCCTTGGTTACGTATCAAATAGATCGAGAAGACCCAAATCAAATTGAGAGTTTTTAGGCTTAGCTTTTGCTGATAGATCCATTTGTACATACGGAACTTCCTGTAGCTTATTCAAACAAATGAATACATTCTACTAAAGGAGATTTTTCAAAATCAAAAGATGTTGCCAAAAAGGTTTTGTTCCAATCGCTAAGCATATCTATTTTACCTTTTTCCTTCTGTAGTCGATTAAGACTTTTTCCAAGCTCTTGACGACTCTTTTTGTATTCAAAATTCAATGCTGGTACATCAATTTTCCCTTTATCAGTGTTAACGAATCTGCGCCAAATTCTCCTTCAAAAATAGCAGGAGGCTATTTTTGAAGGAGATGGATAGCTTTTTTTTGAGACACACAAGAATTGGACAGTACCGATTGACCATGCTCGGTACACAATCTTTCTCCCTCTAAAATATTTTTTTATTTTATACCCAACAAATAAAATATTGATATGTCAAAATTAGCTCGATTAGCTTGTTTAGCTCGTTTAGCTTGTTTTCGGTTAGCTCTTTTTGCTTGTTTAGCTTGATTAGCTCGTTTTCGATTAGCTCGTTTAGCTGGTTTTGCTTGTCTAGCTTTTTTACGATTAGCTTGATTAGCTCTTTTAGCTTGTTTAGCTCGTTTTCGATTAGCTTTTTTTGGTTTTCTGCCATATGTAGGGCATTTTTGCCATACCATTTGCTACAAGAATTTTGCACCAATTTACTAACTAGCTCGGGATAATTTTCGATGAGTACTTTAGCAGCCGCTATATTTTTTTGATCTATTGCCATATGTAAGGCATTGAAGCCATCCCATTTGCTACGAGAATTTTTCACCAATTCACTCCCTAGCTCGGGATACTTTTCGATGAGTACTTTAGCAGCCGCTATCTTTTTTTGATCTATTGCCATATGTAAGGCATTGAAGCCATCCCATTTGCTACGAGAATTTTTCACCAATTCACTCCCTAGCTCGGGATACTTTTCGATGAGTACTTTAGC
>JBCCFU010000053.1:0-8461 GCA_039029575.1 Bacteroidota bacterium
AAATAAACGAGCATAGTTGGCATCTTTACTTTGATCACTGGGCGGTGGTGGCGTTTTTGAAGTCCAGAATTTGGTAGGTTTGGTTCTATTTCCAAAGTTTGCAATAAGTATTCTTAAGATAGAAGGGTCAAAGTCGTTTGAATTTGTTTCTTGTTTGCCAGGTGGAAAAATTAATTACTAAAACTTGGTGTATTCAGCAATGGTGAAGATGGTGGTAGAGTCGATGAGAAGGAGCTGAAAGTGGCTCACACGAAGGGAGGGGCATGGAGCCATCGTGTCTAATGAAGTTTATCATACCTGCCGAGAGGCTCCACCTAAGGACCTGCCTGCATGACAAGCAGATTGAACTATTTTGTTTTTTGATTATATTCTTTAATACGGTATATTTAAGAATCAGTAAGAAAAGTACCGTCTAGAAAAAATGCGCAAAGCTAAGCGGTACCAAGCAATAACAATGTCAACAACATCTACCATGAAGAATCTACGAAAAATCAGGTCATGCGCCTTCTTATCGCTCTTTATCTTATCTATCTTGGGGTATCCAAGGTCGACCTACGCCTCTGCAACGCTTGCTTCCCACTTCTTGAGCCATACGCAACGCATCTTATGGCAAGGAGAGACCCTCTTCAACAAAGAACACGTATACTGTGTAGTCACCGATGATGATAAGCTCTTCACCTTTGCTGAAGATCCGAACGTATCCGACGACTCGATACGTATGCCTTTGGCAACCCTTGATCTCTCTCTATACAATCGTGTCACATGGAAAGAGGGTAGCAGCCAAACGATTATTCTCTCTTCTATCGATCCAGACAATAAATTATGCCCTCAGACTTTTACTTTTTCAGATGCCTCTCCCGACCTTCTTCATATATTCCGTGTTGCTACCCACCAATACTATTATTATGATGAGAGACAAAAGCAACTCCTACCCTTGAAGAAAAGGAGCCCTCACTCTACCATGAATTATCACCTTTTAGAAATCACTTGTCACACAACGAAAAGTGCCAGTCGAAAAGTGCCTATGTGTTGCCTTTTTCCTCAAACATATCAAGTCACCTACCAAGGTTTTTGTGAGCTTCTGAGCAACTATCTAGGTACGTATGTAGAATCCTTCCAACGCAAAGGTCAAGATGTAGACCTTAGCACCAACGAATGCCCACTCCCATTCAATAGAAAAGAGGAAAACATGTTCACCCTTGTACTCGCTCCTACTATCAACTTTAGGTATTTCACGCCCAATTACCGTTCTTCAAAAAAGAATCAGCAAGTAGAAGCACTCAACCCACTTTCGCCCAAAAGTCAACAAAAAAAAAGAGGTTTGCCTGCTAGACGGCGAAATATCATCTTTTTACCACCTAACAAGGCTTTTCATGCGAAAAATAGGATGTCTGTGAACAACGGCGATGATGAAAAATCAACAGAGGATACCCACCCTTTTATCAACCAAAAAGACTTTATCAGTATGGAGCCTATCAGGCTTGACGAGCAAGACCCACTTGACAAACTAGTGGATCCACGCCTCCCTCTCAATTCGTTGATACAAGAACTCATCGCCAACGACTCAAACGGATCGTTACTAGGAGATATAGTAGAGGAAAAAGAGGTCGAGGCAGTGAAAGAGCGCATCCAGTCCGTCAAGTACCTTACCAAGTATGAACTCCCATGGCTAGGCCCGTGGGTAGAGGATAAGATGGGGTGTGATGAACATAAAGCGCTAGGTGCCCCTCTCGACCTGGTGGAGATATGTGCTATTGCCCTCTATACAAACACAAACAGGTGCTCTCAGTACCTCTGCAGCGCACAAAGATGTGGTAATTTTACCAGATGCCCATTATGGGATGAGTATCTGATGAAAGGCATCTTTAAGCTACACCAAAAAGAACGTAAAACCAATCGAGTACTTTATTCTGGACTTGAAAGGGTATCTATGCGGGATATGACAATGGTCGGTTTCTTCAAGACCTACACGAGCACGAGCTTTCTCTTTGAAAAGGCGATGGAATTTAAAGGATGGGAGACACCAGGGATGCTCCTCTTCCTCGTTCCTGAGATGCTGGATGTCTTCCCTAACTGTCAAGTAGACTGGATCTCACGTTTCCCTCATGAAAAAGAGGTACTCTTTGCACGCAGTTCTGACATAGGCTGGTACGCACCCCCGAAATGGCAAGCAACTGTTTTTGAACCAACAGAAGAGCAAGAACAGGTTGGCAAAGAGAGCCAATGCGTCCGACTTACTCCTTTTTCGAAACCACTCATTGTCCCCAAAAACGAAACCTACTGCTTGTCTTCAGGAAATTATACCTTTAGCTACATCAAGGTTGGAGAAAACGCAACGTTAAGGACAGACGCTTGGGCAGCAGATAAAAAGAAAGGTGGTAGTTTGTCTATCGAATGCAAAGGGGACTGCCGTATAGAAAAAGGAGCCTGTATCAACCTCAAAGGTTTAGGCTACACAGGTGGTACAAAGACGCACCGCCAAGGCTATGGCCCGGGAGGAGGATATGGAGGGGAACGATGCTGTGCAGCAGGGGGAAGCCACCGAACACAAGGAAGCGACGGAAGCTGCCAAGAGGCTTTCACACAACGAATATACCACGCCAAAGCGGTTCAAAAAAAGTTAAAAACAGTGTTGGGCAGTGGAGGAGGCTATATCCAATACAGCGATGAGGATGGTGAAGAAGGGACTGCTGGGGGAGGAGGGCTTCGACTTATTGTCCATGGTGACCTTCAGCTCGATGAGGGTAGCCAACTCTGTGCGGATGGAGGTGATGCTAACACGCTTACTGGAGGAGCAGGAAGTGGAGGTAGCTTGTACGTAGAAGTGAAAGGCAAGCTCTCACTCTCGTCCTCCAAGACCACGACCCCTTATTTTACCGCACGAGGGGGCGATAATCATAACACACATTTTCACTATGCCCAAGGGTGTGGAGGCGCTGGGTATGTTACCCTCCTGCTACACAACGAAATAGACCTAGGCAAGAGAACAACGATCTGCTGCCAACCCTACCCTCTCTTTATCCTCAAAAGTTGGCTCCGAAGCTATGCTCCTGCCATGTACCCCATAAATATCCAAGAACTGATCCTATGGTACCTACCCAATACCCGCACAAGAACTTTACAGCTTCCCTACACCCCTCTTACCAACGATAATAACCACCTTATAGTCACTTTTCTATACTATGTTACTCGAAGTGATAGCTATGACATCAAATTGAAAGAAAAAAAAGCAATCCAAGATCTAGAGAACTGCCTCTCTATAACTGAAAAACTCTATGGCCAAGAACCCAATAGATACCATGCCGTGGTTATGAAAAACCTAGGCCGTATCTACCTTGGCAAAAAAGGTATTCACTATTTACTAAAGAGCATTGCAGAGTATGATAAATTAGAAAAAACAGACATTATACTCACCGAACAGCTCACCTGCCGCACTAGCTTAGCTTTTATCTACAGTCGCCTAAATAAACATACATTGGCCCTAAAACAACTAGATATCGTTTTTCAAACTCCTCCAGATTTATTTCAACACCTCCCGAAAGAGCAGTTGCTTCAAAGACTTATAGACATGGGCATGGCCTGCTCAGAAGCTAAAAAACATAAAAAAGCCCTCAGGTATTTCGAAAAGGTATTACAAAAAGACTATTTCGTTTTATTAGGCCAAAATACACTAGCTAATCTGTATTGTCAAATAGCCAAAAATTATGCTCTCCTAAAAAGATACGATAAAGCGATCCAATACGATATAAAATTTTTGGAAACCCTTGGCAAAGGTCTGAAAATCGAAAGTCTTTGGTATAGGGCGCAGCAACGAGCTAGTAGAGCCGATCTTGATAAAAGAATTCAAGCTTTAATCGAAAAAGATAAAAAAATATTCAAACTCGCCGTCCCTTTTAATAACCTAGGAAGAAGCTACCTAAAACAGAAAGTATTTCCAGAAGCCCTATATTATTTGAAAATAGCTCTAAAAATCAAGCAAGCAGATCCTCATATTTCAAAGTGCGATATTGCCACATCTCTCAATAATATAGGGGCTTGCCTTTTAGAAATGAAAGTATTAGACGACGAAACTTTCAAATACTTCAACCAAGCACGTAAAAAAGAAGAAGCCGCTCATTCAGAAGACCTTTCTCACCCCCATGTCATCGACGCTTATGAAAGTATTGGTATTTTTTGCATGGAGCGAGGAGACTATAAAAAAGCTAGTAAGTATTTTGAAAAATATCTCACCCAACAGTCAAATAAAAAATCCATCCAAGAAAAGCTATCTACCTGTTATAACCACAGGGGCTGCAAGCTCCTGAAAGAAAAGAAGCATAGGAAAGCTATCGATTGCTTTAATAAGGACTTAAAAATACAAAAGATCATATCTGGAGGTAAAGATACGCTCAATATTGGCAACCTTTATCACTACTTAGCTACCGCGCATACCGAACTGGGTGAATATGATACGAGCAGAGGCTTGTATCAGAACGCCTACCACATCTATCGGAAAGAACTAGGAGAAAAACACACTTACACGCAAAAGATGCTCTTCTGCATGAGAGGGATAGATATAAAGAAGGGTACCGTTTAACTTTGTGTGGTGGGACGTGAAAGTCGTGTTATGAAATGTTTTAACTATGGAAAATAGAAATAAAGATCCAACTAGATAGAACCCAATATGGTGTTATTGACAGCCTACCGAAGCGAGGGCTTGCCCTCAACTGAATCACGAAGGATTGCACCCTATTTTTATTCAAGATAGATATCTCATTTTTTCATCTCATTTCTTACCTTTTTAAATCTTAAAAACCCCCTTTGCTACAAGAAACATCCACCGCCAAAGAAAAAAAGTTCCCGAAACTTGGGCAAACTCCTTTTTTTAGTATAAATTTGCCAACTCTTAAAGAACAAAAAAGAAAATACATGCCCACCATACCACAGATCATTCGCAAAGGAAGACATCCAAAAAAGAAAAAAAGCAAGACCCCTGCCCTCAGAAAAGCCCCTCAAGCAAGTGGTAACTGCACAAAAGTATATGTCACTCCTCCTAAGAAACCAAACTCCGCTAACCGGAAAGTAGCCAAAGTGCGTCTACGTAGTGGCCGAGAAATCACCGCATCCATCCCAGGAGAAGGACATAACATCCAAGAAAACGCCAACGTACTTGTAGCAGGCGGAGGAGCCCAAGACACAGGTTCCAAACTCCATATCATCCGCGGTACCCTCGATGCAGCTGGTGTAGAAGGTCGTAAGCAAGGACGCTCCAAGTTTGGTGCCCAAAAACCTAAAGCAAAAAAATAGTACATCATGAGAAAAGGACAAGCCACCCCACGCACCGTTGCCCCCGACCCAAAATATAGAGACTTAAAAGCAGGTAAATTCATTAACCGACTTATGAAAGAAGGTAAAAAAGACCTCGCCAGAAATATTTTCTACAAAGCCCTTGACCTCATTGAAAAAAAGACAGGTAAGTCCGGGCTTGAAACCTTTCACCTTGCCTATGAGAACGTCAAGCCAGTCATCGAGTCCGTCCGCCGCCGCGCCAGTGGCACCATCCGACAAGTTCCCATGGAAGTGAGGCCTACACGAAAAAAAGTACTCACCAACCGGTGGCTTGTAGAAGGTGCAAGAAAAGCGCATGGTAAGAGCATGGCAGAAAAACTTGCCAATGAGCTCATCGCCGCCTCCCAAGGAGAAGGCAGCAACGCTATCAAACAAAAAAACACCGTCCAAAAAATGGCAGAATCAAACAAAGCTTTCGCCTCCGTCAAAAATCGATAAACCTAATAAACACTTTCCAACATGTCCGCTTCCATTCAATCCCTAAGAAACCGTAGAAACATTGGCATCATGGCCCACATCGATGCAGGGAAAACGACCACCACCGAACGCATCCTTTATTATACAGGCATCAACTACAAAATAGGTGAAGTACATGAAGGTGGTGCTACCATGGACTGGATGGCACAAGAACAAGAGCGTGGTATCACCATCACCTCTGCAGCAACCACTACCTTTTGGAAATACACCCCCCCTGCCGAAGGCGCTACAGAAAAAAAATACCAAGTTAACATCATCGACACCCCAGGACACGTCGACTTTACCGCAGAAGTAGAACGCTCCCTTCGGGTACTCGATGGAGCCATAGCCGTACTATGTGCCGCCTCAGGTGTCCAACCCCAAACAGAGACCGTATGGCGGCAAGCCAACAAATATAAGGTACCCCGCATCGCCTTCGTCAACAAGATGGATCGGCAAGGAGCCGACTTCCTTGAAGTCGTCCGACAACTCAAAGTTCGCCTAGGTGCCACCCCCTTACCCATACAACTTCCCATTGGCAAAGAAGAAAACTTCAAAGGTGTCATCGACCTAATTACTCAACAAGCCATCGTATGGGACGACACAGATCAAGGCATGTCCTTCCAAGTCACCGACATACCTGAAGAGATGAAAGAAGAAGCTGCACAATACCGTAACCAACTCATCGAAAAAGTAGCTGAATTCGATGACCAGCTCATGGAGAAGTTTTTTAACGCACCAGAGGAGATCACAGAGGAAGAACTCATCGCAGTCATCAGGAAAGCTGTCCTCAACCTTGACATCACGCCCGTCCTATGTGGTACCGCCTTTAAAAACAAAGGTGTCCAACCACTCCTTGATGCCGTATGCGCTTATCTCCCCTCTCCCCTTGACCTCGAAGACACCGAAGGCATCGACCCCGATACAGAAGAAACCAAGACCTTCCCAACAGACAAAGAAGCTCCCACCTGCGCCCTCGTATTCAAGCTTACCAACGATCCCTTCGTAGGCAACCTCGCCTTCGCACGCGTATACACAGGAAGTCTGCAAGCAGGCTCCTATGTCTACAACCCTCGTACCAAGAAAAAGGAACGTCTCTCCCGCCTTCAACAAGTACACTCCAACAAGTATGAAAGCATTGAGAAAGCAGAAGCAGGCGACATCTGCGCTATCATCGGTCTTAAAGAAATCAACACAGGTGATACCCTTTGCGATGAAAAAAACAAGATACTACTTGAAACCATCACTTTCGCCGACCCCGTCATCGGATACGTCATCGAAGCAAAAAAACAAGCAGACGTTGACAAGCTAGCTACCGCCCTTAACAAACTGACAAAAGAAGATCCCACCCTCCAAAAATCATACAACGAAGAAACCGGCGAAACCGTCGTCAGAGGTATGGGAGAACTCCATCTTGAAATCATCATCGACCGACTCAAAAGAGAATTCAACCTAGAAGTCAACCAAGGAGCACCACAAGTAGCTTACAAAGAACTCCTAACCAATACAATCGAACATCAGGAAGAGTACAAGAAACAAACAGGTGGACGTGGTAAATATGCTAAAATTATCTTTACCATAGGCCCCGTGGATGATGAAACCTCCCATGAAGGTGAAAAAGACACAGAAAACAAAGAAGCACTCGTCTTTGTCGACGAAATCAAAGGCGGTAACATCCCTAAAGAATATATCCCCGCCATAAAAAAGGGCTTCCAAGAAGCCATGAAAGAAGGGCCTCTCGCACGATATCCTCTCGTCAGCATGAAAGTAGTACTGAAAGACGGTAAATACCACGATGTGGACTCCGACTCCCTCTCCTTCGAACTATGTGCAAGAAGTGCTTTCCGCGAAGCAGCAAAACAAGCTTCCCCTGTCCTTATGGAACCTATCATGAATGTAGAAATAGCCTTCACCGCTATCGGTGAAGAATCCAACAACATCAGAGGGAAGATAGAAGGCGACCTCAATAAGCGACGCGGCATCATAAAAGTCGTAGAAGTACAAAACCAAATACAAATCATACAAGCAGACGTGCCCCTTTCTGAACTTATGAACTATGTCACCCAGCTGAGAACACTCTCATCAGGAAAAGCAACGCCCACCGTGACATTCTCCCACTACGAACCCGTAAAAAAACATATCGCAGAAGGTATCATCGACAAACTCAATAAATCAAACTAAACAACCATTATGAACCAAAGGATTAGGATCAAACTCAATGCATACGACCATCGACTCGTAGACAAAGCTGCAGAACGTATCATCAAAGCCCTTAAACCTACAGGTACGCAGATCGTAGGCCCTATCCCACTACCCACAAGAAAAGAAAAATATTCCATCATCAAATCACCCCACGTTAACAAAAGAAGCGCAGGAGAAAAGTTTCAATTACATACCCATAAACGTCTCCTAGGAATCGGAATCCCTAGTATTGCAAAAAGTCATGAAGTCCTTGATGCCCTCATGAAAATAGAACTCCAAGCAGGCGTAGATGTTAATATAAAAGAGTAGTGATCAAAGAAAACTTATCGTTTAAATAGATACCGTTTAAAATATGGGACGTGTCGCAAAGTTTTCACTGTAGACGTTCCTCTTCAGTTTTAGGCGTACCTCTCCCCTAGAAAACCGAGAGACATCTAGTGACGAGATCTACCTCTTGCCTCAGTGTCTTAACCTT
>JBCCFU010000054.1:0-8415 GCA_039029575.1 Bacteroidota bacterium
AGAAAAAAATGGTAAAAAAAGGTGGAAAAGTTACACAGAAGAAAAGGAAACCGTTATCCTTGCCAAGGCCGAAACTATCATTACAGATCTATATGAAAAGTTGTCAAAATTTCCTGAGGGAATGAAAAAAGAAGTAGACACTACTAAAGAAAAAAAAACCTTCCTTCAGTCAGACCAGTTAAAAAAATATATTAAAAAAGTGTCGGAGGTTACCTTTTTGATCATATCTTGCTTCAATCCTAGCCTTAGACTTTATATTCCTCGAATGGCCGAATTAAAAAAATTAAAAATTACAACAAAAGGTAAAATAAGCAAACATATCAAGAAAAAACTAGGGCAAAAAGACGCTCCTTCTATTGAGGTAGAAGGTGATGGAAATACCTCGGCCCCTCTTAACTATATTTTTTTTCCGACGCTCTTGCGTGAAGACACAGGTCACCAAATAAGTGACGCTCGATTACATTGTTACTTCTCGAAAGAAGACTTGCCTGAGTTAAATATTGTAGGCAATGAGTGTTACAAATTGTGGCATTAGAACTAGTAATTCACTCAAAGTGTAAGCATATAGCAGCCACTTCAATAAATTTGAAGACACCCATTCGTAGTTTGTAATTATTATCCTTACCTTTGTCTAAGGAAATGTCAATTTTATTTTATAAAAAATAGAGATAAATAGCATAAAAGATAAAAGTATCAAAAAACACAATTTTATGAAAGGTAACCTAAAAAGCTACTTTTACTATGCCCTCTTGCATGGCTTACTATGTACAAGCTCCTGTCAGACCTATTCAGACACTCACCTTAGAGATAGGCGGCAACATGGCAAGTCACAAAGAACAGACAATAGAAAGCGCCGTTTATTAAACACTGTTTTATCCGCCTCCATAGTATGTATTGCTTTTTATCTTCTGGTAAAAACATTCTCTCCCCCAAAAAAAGAAGAGCCCAATAAAGATAAAGCTAGTGAGCTATCCAGAGAGCAAGCGTGGAAGGAAGTCAACAAATGGCTTAAAGACGTAGGATTACAAGGAACAAACGAAAAAGAAATCAAAGACTTTGATATCGAAAACCAAAAAAAGCTCAGCGCTTTCACCATAAACAGAGGAGACAAAGCATACTATATGAGCACCCTCCAATCTTTGTTAAAAATAAAAGAAATTGCCAAGGAATTGCTCAAAATTAACGATATAAAATATAGTTTGTTTTTATATATCATGCGTTGTTTTAAAAGGGAGAGAGACGCTCTTTTGCGTGAGAAAGGTGAGGGGGCTGATGTCACTGACTCAGCCCAAAAGGCTCCTCACGCTAAGGAGCTTAAAGGAAAGAGTGCCTGGGAAAAACTAGAATATTGGCTACAAAGAGCAGGTATCCAGACAAAACTGTTCACCCTAGCAAAGATAGAAGAAGTCGAAAAATCTTCAGATGCTAACAAGGAAAAGATAACCTCCTTTGCGAAAGGACAAGGAGACCTAGCATACTATAAGGAGGCACTTCGTTCTTTAAACAAAATCCAACAAGATGTAGAAGGTCTCATGACTACCAACTCGACAAAGCTCCTTCTATTCAAGAAGATTATATATGAATTTCAAGATGAGTTGGTAAAAAGATCGGATAATACTTTAGACTTGGATTTTGAAGTACCTGTACAGGATATTGTCTTTGAGCTTGGTGCTATGAGAACACAACAATTCGTTGGCGCCAACAATGGACTCAGATCCTCAATATTTCGCTTACTTAAGAAAAATAATCCCTTATTTAAGGGAAAAAATAAGAGAGAAACACTCAGAAAATGGGCAAAGCTTGTCTGTCTGTCCATTTTATATAGTGGTTATGAAGAGATGAAAGAGAGCTACCAAAAAGAAAATGAAAAGAAAGGACTTAAGGAAAATCACAAAAAGCTTCAATACTGGTTCCAAGGAGAAAAAAATGGTAAAAAAAGGTGGAAAAGTTACACAGAAGAAAAGGAAACCGTTATCCTTGCCAAGGCCGAAACTATCATTACAGATCTATATAAAAAGTTGTCAGAATTTCCTGAGGGAATGAAAAAAGAAGTAGACACTACTAAAGAAAAAAAAACCTTCCTTCAGTCAGACCGGTTAAAAAAATATATTAAAAAAGTGTCGGAGGTTACCTTGTTGATCATATCTTGCTCCAAGGGTATTAGACCTTACATCCCTTTAATGGAGGATTTTAAGAAATTAGAAGATAAAACAGATAAAACAGATAAAACAGATAAAACAGATAAAACAGAGGATGCACTAAGTAAATATATCAAGGAAAAACTAGGGCAAGAAGGAAAGCCTTCTATTCAGCGTCAAGGTGATGAAGATAACTCGGCACCTCTTAACTATATTTTTTTTCCGACGCTCTTGCGTGAAGATAAAGGTAGCCAGCTATCTGATGCTCCATTATGTTGTTATTTCTTGGACAAAGAGTTGCCTGAGTTAGATATAGACAACGTAGGCAATGAGTGGTACAAATTGTGGCATTAGAGGTTGGTAGTTCACTCAAAATGTAAGGATATAGCAGCCACTGAAAAAACACAAAAGACAGCAATTAGTAATTCGTAATTATTATATGTATCTTTGTCCTTTAAAGAAGTCACCCTTTTACTCAGATTAGCCCATGTTTAACTTTATCAAAAAGCTTTTTGGCACCTCTTCAGAAAGAGCCTTAAAGAAACTACACCCCTACCTTCAGAAAGTAAATAAAGCGTATGAAGAGCTCCAAAGTCATAGTGACGATCGTCTGCGTAAAGAGACTGTCCAACTCAAAAAGCAGATAGAAACGTCCCTACAGAGTCGAAAAGGTTCCATAGAAGTATTGAAGCAAAAGGCTGCCAAGGCCACCGATCTACGTGAAAAGATAAAAATATATGCCAAGGCAGACCAAGAGCAAGCGCAATATGACAAAGAAGAAGAGAAAGTATTGATGGACATTCTTCCCAAAGCTTTTGCCATCATGAAAGAGACTGCTCATCGCTTTTCTACCAAACCGTACCTTTCTGTAGAAGCTACTGACTACGACAGAGAGATGGCAGCCAAGTATAGTCATGTCACTATAGAAGGTAATAAAGCCTTCTGGCACAACCAATGGGAAGCAGGTGGTGAAAAGATCACGTGGAACATGGTACACTATGATGTCCAGATTCTGGGAGGCATCGTCCTACACCAAGGGAAAGTTGCTGAGATGCGCACAGGTGAAGGTAAGACACTCGCTGCTACCCTTCCTATCTTCTTGAATGCTCTCCCCGGCCGAGGTGTGCATGTCTTCACCGTCAACGACTACCTTGCTCGTCGTGATGCGGAGTGGATGGGCCCTTTGTATCAATTTCACGGACTTAGCGTAGCCTGCGTCGACTCAAATCAACCCTTTTCAGAAAGGCGAAAAAAAGCCTATCAAGCAGACATCAGCTACTCTACAGGCAGTGCCGGTGGCTTCGACTACCTACGGGACAACATGGCCACCTCTCTGGACGAAAAGGTACAGCGCGGCCACAACTACGCTATCGTCGATGAAGTAGACTCCGTCCTTATCGACGAAGCCCGTACCCCTCTCATCATCTCAGGGGAAGCTACCTATACCGTACACCAAGAATATTATGCACTCAAGCCCTTTATCCATCAACTCTACCAAGTTCAGTATAAGCATGTGGCCGAACTTATGAAAGAGGCCAAGACGAAGATATTACATGGTGGAAAGAAAGAACGAGAAGAGGGTGGGCTAGCGCTCTTTAGGGTCTATCGCGGCCTTCCTAAATACAAGCCTCTGATACACTTCCTAAGCGAAAAAGGAATTAAACAGCTCCTTTCTGAAACAGAAGACTACTACCTCCAAGAAAATGCCCGCCTCATGCCAGAAGCCGATGAGGTACTCCTCTTTACCATCGATGAAAAACTAAACAACATCAACCTCACAGAAAAAGGAGTCAAATACCTTGCTGAAAAAAGCAAACAGCCCGACTTCTTTATCCTCCCAGACATTGCTACCGAGATAGCCAACATCGAGAATGCCCCCAACCTCAAAGACGAAGAAAAAATCACACAAAAAGAAGAACTCATCAAAGAGTACGGCATCAAGTCAGCCCGGCTCCACGCCGTCAACCAACTCCTCAAAGCGTATGCCCTCTTTGAAGAAAAAATTGACTACCTGGTCATCAATAGGAAAGTAAAGATCGTAGATGAAAAGACAGGACGTATCTTAGAAGGAAGGCGTTACTCCGACGGCCTCCACCAAGCATTAGAAGCCAAAGAGAACGTCAAGATAGAAGCTCCTACTCAGACATACGCAACCATCACCCCACAAAACCAGTTCCGCATGTACCGCAAGCTCGCAGGAATGACAGGTACTGCAGAGACTGAAGCCACCGAATTCTGGGAAATATATAAGCTGGAAGTCGTAGTAATCCCCACACATAAGCCTGTCATCCGTGAAGACCTTGACGATGTCGTCTTTAAGACAAGGCATGAAAAACTCGCGGCCATCAAAACAAAAGTAGAAGAACTTAAAAAAAGCAATCGCCCAGTCTTAGTCAATACAACCTCTGTGGAAGCATCTGAAGAGATGCGAAACCTCCTAGGACTCAAAAAAAACGAAGTCCTCAATGCCCGAAACCACGCGATCGAGTCAAAGATCATCGCCAAAGCAGGAGAGGCTGGCAAGGTGACAGTTGTCACGCAGATGGGTGGACGGGGTACAGACATCAAACTCACACCAGAAGCAAAAGAAGCAGGCGGTCTCTTCGTCTTACTCAGTGAAAAGAACCCAAACGAACGTATCGACAACCAAGCGCGTGGACGATCTGGTCGACAAGGTGACCCAGGTAGATCTCAAGCGTTTGTCTGCCTTGAAGATCCGCTCATCGCTCACTTCAAACACGGCTTTATGGGTAAGAGGATGGATAGTATCTTCCAAGAAGAAGGAGAAGCTATCCAAGACCCAATGATCACCAGCGCCCTAAGAACGGCACAACAGCGCATCGAACAACAACACTTCTACAGCAGGAAACGATCCCTCGAATATGATGATGTCATGAACATGCAGCGTGTGGTCATCTATAGCAAACGCGATCACGCCCTCCTTGGCAACCGCCTTTCCCTCGACCTCATGAGCATGTGCTACAACCTCATCACCCATATCGTAGAAGATGCCCGCAACAGACAAAGTGTCCAAAGCTTGCAGCTAGACCTTACCAGCAGCTTAGACCTCACTTTCTCTATCACCGAAAAAGAACTGGTACAACAGCCTGCTGATAAAATTGTCGATGAAATCTACCAAAAAGCACGTACACAATACGAAAAGAGAACCACGCTTTTCAAAGAAAAGCTGCTGGAGATGATCAAAAGTATACCATCACAGACAAAGATAGACTACTTCGAACTCCCTACAATGTATGGCGAAGAGGAAATCAGCGCTATCATCAATCTCACAAATACCGTCGAAACCAAAGGTGAAGCTGCAGTAAAAGCCATTGAGAGCGCTGTCACCCTTCACTTCCTCGATGAATGTTGGAAGACGCATCTCTACGATATGGATCAACTACGCGAAGCAAGCCGCAATGCGGTCTATGAAAACAAAGATCCACTCCTCGTCTATAAGTTTGATTCTCTCGAACTCTTTAAAGAGCTCATGCACAAACTCAATCGTGTTACGATGGCCTATCTTACCCACTGGACCCCCCGTTATGGTGAGCTGAACACAGACCCCGCCAAAAGACAAAGAGGTGCCAACCTCCAAGGCCTTGCTACCAGCAAAGCTATCGTCGAAGGAGAAGGAGAAGACAACTTCATGCAAAACATCGTTCCCACTACACCTAACAAGCCGATACGCACCCAAAAGATAGCTAGCCGCAACCAACGTGTCACCGTCAAGTACAAAGACGGCAAAATAAAAAAAGATGTCAAGTACAAAACCGTTGCCAATGACCTAGACCATGGCCTCTGCGAACTTGTTGAGGCACCTTCATCGTAAATTTTTTCACAGAGTTTGGCTTGTTGAGCATTGGCTTCAAAAAGTAAAAAGCAGCACACCAACGAAGGAACCTACACTCATCAATGTATTCCATATCATACCTTTCATCGTAGAAGCATTGGTAGCGAAACTTCCATTTTGACCGCTATCTTCTTTTGAAAAAATACTTCTAAGCGTAGTTCCTACTTCTCCCGATAGTATTGAAGTAGATTTAGACTTTGATTCTTTTGTTGAACCAGGCGAACTAGGAATATCTGCTGTAGGCGTTGTGGTAGGATCTGTAATTGGGGGCAAGGTAAGGTTGAGCTTGATAACCGCCACTTTCAAAGTTTGAGAAGCTCCTGAGCCTACCACATACGAGATCACTGCATACTCTCCATCGTCAGTAAGCTTTAAGAAAGTTGCCTTTTGTCTGTTTAACCCGCTATCAATTCCATCAAGAATAGTAACACTGCCTGCACAATAGAGATCATGACAAATGGCTACGTTGAGCTTATTCGACTTAAAATTATCAGAAAGGTAGCTTATAATAGGAAACTTGGTAAATTTCTGAAGTTGAAGGGAGCTAAGGGAGCCTATAGGGTTTGATGAGGAGGTATGATCGACGGTATTGATTGTTATATTCGTACAATTCGCATCATCGCATGCGAGGAACTTGAGGCCATAAGGGGGATTCCCATCCGCGTAACTTACTCTTGGGCGGTCATTGCTATCGAGCTGAAGTGGTACCTGCCCATTTCCGGGAGCACCAAAAACACGATCAATTGACGAGATATTTACAACAGTGTCACAGGTTGCATCTTGACATATATCTATATTTAGAAAGCCATTATAGTGACTTATCACAGGGTTACCACTACTACTGAGCTTCATATAACTGTATCTTCCTCCACTACTGATCGTTTGGGGGGTAGGACAAAAAAAGGTAGCTCCAATGCCACAAGGTTTTAAAAGAAGCTTTAAGTTGGGATAATCATAATAGCTCACAAGAGGTTTATTATGACTTCTTATTTCCAAAGAAGTATATACAAAAGGAGTGGAAAATGATTTAGTCCATGGGAGACATCCACTCGAAGTACAGGGAAATGCTGAGCAGGAGTAGCAAGGGTATACATATATATCTGTCCTTCCCCTAGGCCCAGCCTCGAATACTGTAAAACTCATCACAGGATCTTCACTATTGTCAAGCCGAAGAGATACATCTTGTACCTTTGATGGTGATTTAAAAGAAGCGACTGTCTCATAAGAAAGACACGCGCAGGTAAAATCGCTACAGGAGGCCATCTCCAGAATATTATCTTTCGGATAAGCAAGGATTAGGTGGCCTGTACTGTTGATCTCAAGAGGGCCATGATCTGTAACCCCTGTAGATATGTTATTTATTGAAATCACTTGTGGGGTCTCACTCGATTGCTGTGTGAGCACCAAGCTTCCCAGCACAGCCGTCTTTAGCATACTTAACAGGCTACTTGCACTGGCAGAAGGAGGTAAAAAAGCCATTACAAGAGAAAAAAGGATAAAGCGTATACTTTTCTTGAGCGTGGATGGTCTCATGGTAATGTAGGGGTTAAAAGCTCATTGACATGTCTCTAATATCTTTCAATTTGTGGTTTCGGTAGATGCTTCCATTTCTATTGCGCTCTCTTTATCGACACTTACTGCCAGGTTTTTTTCATTTTTTTTCGCAAAATACTTTTTAATCAGGTATTGAGTGAAAAAAGCAAAAAATATCACGCCAATGAAGGAACTTACTCCTATCAATGTATTTCGTAAAACGGTCTCTCCTTTCATTGTAGCATGGTCAGAAACAAAGCCTGCATTCTTCTCCTTCTTATCTCTTGCAAGAGCGCTTCCAAGCGCAGCTTCTGGGTCTTCTGCTATTGTTGAAGTAAATTTATGTTCTTTTGATTTTCGCCATTTTGATTTTGAGCCTTTAGACTTTGGTTGTTTTAATTTTGAAGCTTTAGACTTTTTTCGTTTAGACTTTGAACCTTTGGACTTTGAACCTTTGGACTTTGAGCCTTTAGACTTTGAGCCTTTAGACTTTGAGCCTTTGGAACCAGAAGAACTAGAACGTGTTGTCGGACTTATTGTAGGATTCTTAGTCGGGTTTACTGAAGGATCTGCAGTAGGTGCTTTCGTGGAATATTTAGTCGGACTTATTGAAGGGTCTGCTGTAGGCGTTTTGGTAGGAGTTTTAGAAGGGCTTATGGAAGGATCTGCCGTAGGCGTTTTGGTAGGAGTTTTAGTCGGACTTATTGAAGGGTCTGCCGTAGGCGTTTTGGTAGGAGTTTTAGAAGGGCTTATGGAAGGATCTGCCGTAGGCGTTTTGGTAGGAGTTTTAGAAGGACTTATGGAAGGATCTGCCGTAGGCGTTTTGGTAGGAGTTTTAGAAGGACTTATGGAAGGATCTGCCGTAGGCGTTTTGGTAGGAGTTTTAGAAGG
>JBCCFU010000055.1:0-8308 GCA_039029575.1 Bacteroidota bacterium
ATAAACCCCGGTTGATTGAGGAATAGATTTAAGTTTTTCCTTATTAAGAGACATATAGTATAAAAGTAAAGGATATTGCCCAGTCGGCAAATTAGACTTACTTGTTAGCCATCAGTAATTTGTGGATCTACGGTATTTTTTAAGTTCGATAACCCCTTATCAAATGTATCTCCAACCATAGAATCCATCATCAACGCAAAGTAGCCGCCAACAATAGGCATTCCCACATCTCCGCTCATAGTCCAAGTAACTTTTGTATCTCCATTTTCTAAAGGATCATAAGTTATAGCGCTTTGACTCTCATATGAGCCGCCATCAAAGACTAGATCGTACTCTACGCCTTCATTTACAGAATCTTTTGTAAAAGTAAGAGCCCCATCCCCCGTATCGCCTACCCAAGACTGACTTGCCCCAACACCTTTTGTCTTCTCTCCTTTTGTAATCACTATACTAGGATCTGCTTCTCTCCAAGGTTCCCATGAGTCCCAGTTATTTAAATCTCCTACATAGTTATGTATCTCTTGTGGCGTTGCATCTATGACAACAGAGCGTTCAACTGTGTAGCTTGTGGGAAGAAACAAGCCAACCACTACTACAACAACAATTAAAATTACTAATATTGAAAATATTGTTTTTAAAATTTTCACTCCATTGCCCCCTTTATAACATACTTTTTACTTCACTTTGCGCTCTTTCCATATGTCTCTTAAATAACCAATATGTGCATTAGATAAATTGTCTCCCACATTTTTTAATAAATCCTTAAACTCTGATATATGCTTATTTTTCTGTCCGTCTTTTAAGATTCCCAATATAAAAGCTGCCTCTGCAGATTCTGGAGTTAAATTTTTAATCTGTTGAAAGAATTTATCAGCCTTATCGTCCCAATTATTACCAGTATATTTTTTATAAATCTTAATTATCTGATTTTTATATTCCCCTTCTAGATCTACCGCGGTAGTTACCGCAGTATCTACCGTGCTATCTATCGCGGTACTTTGCTCTATAATTCTCTTTGTTGTTGAATCTATAAGCAAACCTGATTTTTTTCTCATAGATCCTATTTCTTCAGGACTAAAAACCTGAATTTTTCTACCATAAACTCCAAGTGAAGGCTCAACCACCTTTATGCTCAGTTTTTTCTCTAAAGAATGGACAGCATTTCTAATAGTTTTGTCAGAAAGACCAGTTTTTTCCTTAAGATCTTTTAATCCAAATCTGAGATTAGCGGATTTTTTCTTATCAGTTTCCTCTTTCATAACTAAATACACTTTTAACTCAGACTTTGTATGAGAATCTTCTAAAATTTTATGCTGAGAGATTCTAGATAAAGGTCTTGAAGGAGAGGGCTTCTTTGATTTTTTATCTACCGCGGTAATTACCGCACTATCTACCGCAGTATTTACCTGGGTACTTTCCACGGTATCTGCACCACTATCTACCGCGGTAATTTTTTTAGATGTTTCTCTACTAGGATCTATGCTTCGGTCTTTCTTGAAATCATCGAAGTACTTTGTGGCCACTTTATGTGCATTTACAGGGCTTGAGCGCTTTTGCATAGATTCCAGCATACTAGACAAACGCCCTTTATTTTCAGGCTTTTTCTTCTTAGGAGTCCCGGCTGATGTAGCGTCTTCCTTCGTTTTTTTCATTTTCATAAACCTTCATCACATCTTTGGCTAATCTTCTATAATCAGTAGCACCCGCACATACCGGGTCATATTCCAATATATGTTTCCCATACCCACTTGCCTCTTTAAGCTTCACGTTGTTATGAATAGGGGAGAATGTGTTGGGATTAAACTTCTCATTTATAGCGCTGAAAACCGTTTTGCTAACGGTTGTTAGCTTGTCATGCATTGTTGGCAAACCATATGGAACTATTGGAAAATCAGGTCTTGAAGAATAAATTTCAAACAACGTTTCATCTATCATATTAACCGCATCTAAAGCCATGGGTTGTGTTTGAACAACTATTATCACATCATCTGCAGCAAAAAATGCGTTTATCGAAAGCGTGGCAAGGGAAGGGGGGCAGTCTATTAAAACAAAATTGAAATCCTTTTTAAGTTTTTTAATAGATTTTCTAAGCCTGTGGTCTTTCTCAATCAACCCGGACATACTAAGGTCGGCTCTGCTCATTGCAAGGTTAGCGGGTATTAAATAAAGCCCCTTTGTCCCGTGCTCTACAACCATATTGTTTATATCAATTTTATTTGACGAATCCGTAAGTAAATCGTTAATGGTTAGCTCAAAATCATTGGGATTAAAACCAAGATGAGAGGTTGCGTTCCCTTGAGGATCTAGGTCAATAATTAAAACCTCTGATCCTTTCTCCGCAAGACAAGCCGCAAGATTAACCGTTGTTGTTGTTTTTCCTACTCCGCCTTTATGATTTGCTATAGCTATTACTTTCAACTCTGAATGCTCTCCCTATAACATTTATATCAATTAATAAGGCTTATATCAAGACAAAAGTGCTTCAATGCAAAAAGTTAAACCAAGATAAAATTAAAAGGTTTTTTGTTAACATTTTCTTAACATTGATTTAACGGTTTAAAAATCATATAATATGCAGGCAACAAGATAAAAAAAGCCGCCGAAGCTTTAGCGGTTTGCTTAAAACAACGGCGGCAACCGGAAGGTGGAACATTTCTAATGATACCCTTTCCGACTTTTAAATGTCAAGCTTTTTGATGTCCGAGTAAAACAAACCGGAGTTTTGCTGGGGGAACTAGATGTCTGGAACAAAACAAGACAAAACAAAGATCGTTCAAATATGGGGCGAGATACTTGATGAAGGCTTTACAAGTGTGCCCAATATCCTTCTCAAATACAGATCCAAGATAGGTCTTAAACCAAAACACATTATGCTTATTATCGACATAATGTCATACAAATGGGACGCGGGATACCCCTTCCCCAGCTACTCAACTTTATCTCAAAGATCTGGAGTTGAAGAGAGAAGTGTTAAAAGAATAACTCAAGACCTTGAAGAGTTGGGCTTACTTGTTAAAACTCCTCGTTTTGATAGCGAAACCGGAGCTCAGGTTACAACAGTCTTTGATTTTAGGCCACTAGTAACAAAGCTTATAGAGGAATTAAACAAAGACAACGAATCTCTAGATTTAACCAACCAAAAACTCACAATACCTAAAAAAAAAGTCAATAAAAACAAGGCTATAGGGTATGACAAAAATGTCATGGGGGAGGGTGACAAAAATGTCACCCGGGGGGTGACAGAATTACCACTGGGGGGGGTGACAAAAATGTCACCCAAAGAAGACACAAGTAATAATAAGATAATTAGTAAAAGAACCCTTGAGCAAAACAGTACCTATGATAGTGATAAAAATAGATCTAAAAATAACAAGACAAAAACAAGGGTTAGTAAAGATTTTAGAGATGCTATTTTTAGAAACAGAATATTTGAAATATATGACAATCTATATGATTTAAAACCAACAAAAGATCTGGTTGAAGAAGGGGTTCAAAGGGCATGTAAAGATTTGGTCGTTAACAGGGCAAAAGATTTAGAAGAATTGGGGGTCAATATAGATATCAAATTGCTTGTGAGAAAAGTAAAAAAAGAATTTCCTTACAGTGAAATCCCAAAGAACGAAAAAAGAGCTAGAAACTTTTACACCGCAACCATTTGTAATTTAGTTTCAGATTACGTCTCAGACATAGTTTTAGAAAAACACTAAACCTCAGCAACTGTTGACTTTTATGAGTATCAATTTAATATAACTTTCCACAAAAATATAATCATAGGGGGAGATATACATGGCTAGTAATATCCCAGGTACAGAAGAAGCTCGGGAAGTTCTTAAAAAACACAAAATTGTCATAGCCGGTGTCGGCGAGACAGAGCAAGGAAAAATTCCCGATCGCAGTTCTTTTCATTTCCTATCACAAGCTTCAAAATTAGCAATTGAAGACGCAGGAATAAAAAAATCAGATGTAGACGGACTCGTAACAGCATTCTCACTTGTAGAGCATACGTTTATGCACTGCACAACTTTTGCTGATTACTTTGGAATGAAGCCGAAGTTCTTTTCTTCGGTTGCAGTAGGCGGTGCTACAGCAGTTTGGATGGCAGCTGAAGCTGCTATGGCAATAGCATCAGGACAGGCAGAGGTTGTTCTTTGTGTTAGGGGTGACAACACGCTATCAGGGATATCCTCCTCAGGTATGTTGGCTCTTATTAGAGAAATGTGCCACGGTGAGTTTGAATTCCCTTACGGGTTGACAACACCTGGCGGCTACGCACTTGCAGCTCAGAGATATCTGCACGACTTCGGAGCTACAAGAGAACATCTTGCAGCAGTAGCGGTAACAATGAGAAAACACGCTGCAATGAAAGAGAACTCAATGAACAAAGATCCTCTTACAGTTGAGGACGTTGTGAATTCAAGAATTATCGCAGAGCCTCTCACAAAATACGACTGCTCAATCATCTCAGACGGTGGAGCTGCTTTTATTGTAACCACAGAAGAGAAGGCAAAAGAGCTTGGTATTGAGAACGATCTGGCTTATTTGCTTGGTATGGGTCAGGGTTACTCACACCAGTACATGACAACACTTGAAAATTTAGACCAAATTTATAACGCAATTAACACTTCGGGTCAGAAAGCTTTTCAGACCGCGGGTCTGGGGGTTGATGACGTAGATGTAGCTTTCCTATATGACTGCTTCACAATCACGGTTCTCCTAGAGCTAGAAGGACTCGGATTTGTTCCTAAAGGGGAGGGCGGACCTTTTGCCCTTGAAGGACGAATGGAAGTAGGAAAGGATCTTCCTGTTAACACACACGGCGGACTTTTATCTCAGGCTCACCTAGGGGCTATGCACCATGTTGTTGAGGCAACACTTCAGTTAAGAGGAGACGCTGGGCCTAGACAAGTAGAAAACCCTGAGGTTGCCCTCGTACATGGCAACGGTGGCATCGTATCCGCTCACAGCACAATACTACTAGGGAAGGAACCACTTTCTTAAGAAAAAGGAGAACATAAAAATGTCAGAAGAAAAAACATACACAAAACCGCTTCCGGATTTTCGCCCGGAAACGAAACCTTACTGGGAAGGAGCTAAAAACCACGCACTGGTTCTCCCAAGATCAAAAGAAACAGGAAAGTTTTTCTTTTATCCCCGCGCTGTGTCCCCGGGAGATGATATGTCTGAGGACATAGAATGGGTTGAGGCAAGTGGCAAAGGGAAAGTGTGGACATATGCAATTCACCACATGGGTCCTTCAAAAGCGTATAAAGGGGATCCTCCCTATGTGGTTGCGCTTATTGAATTAGAAGAAGGCGTTAAAATGATGAGCAATGTTATTGATGTAGACGTTAACGATGTTCACGTGGGAATGGAAGTAGAAGTGGTTTATGACGACGTTACTGAAGAAGTAACCTTACCAAAGTTTAAACCAGTATAAAATCAAGAAGCCAAGAGCTTCAATCTTAAAAATAAACTCACGGTCTGGCTTCAAAACCGGGCCGTGTTTATATTCTAAATCGGAAGGAGATCATAAAATGGCAGAGGATACAAGAGTTTTTTATGAAGATTTGGAAGTAGACGCCGAGCACAAAAGCACAGGGCGCACCATCACAGAGGCCGATGTAGTTAGCTTTGCAGGGCTTTCAGGTGATTTTAACAATATGCACATTGATGAAGAGTTTGCTCAGAAAACAGTTTTTAAGGGAAGAGTAGCTCATGGGCTTTGTGTCTTATCTGTAGCTTCAGGTTTGTGGTTTACAATGCCCCGCCTAGCAACCATTGCTTTTATGGGACTTGAGGACTGGAGGTTCTCAGGAGCTGTTAAATTCGGCGATACAATTCACATCACCCGTAAACTTGTTGAGAAAAAAGAGCACAAAAGACCAAATATGGGCTTTTTTATTTTTGAGGTTCTAGTTCACAATCAAAGCGGCGACGTTGTGCAAAAGGGTAAATGGGTGATTTTGGTACAAAGAAGAGAAGAGGGTTAATTTCACCAGAATCTCATTTTTTGACCAATATACTGAAAAAATAGTGTTATAACGGCTTTTCAAGCCCTTAATTTAGCTAAGAGACCTCGATCATTGAATAAATTTTTTTGATGATCGAGGTTTTTACCGTAAATACCCCCCAAATTACAAAAAAGTAACTTGACATACATATGCGAAATGTGATAAATCCTATTCCATAGAGAAAACTTTGTGGAAGGTGGAAAGTCCACAAAAAACTCCACAAGTAAAAACAAACTTCAAGGAGGTATGGAGAGAAATGGCAATAGATATGTTGCTTGGATACGTTTTGTTGCTAGTAGGTTTCGTGTTTTTCTGTAACGGTATGACCGTTTTGGGAAAAACAGGAGCTAAGGAAGTCGGAGTATTAAACTTTGCAGTTGGTGTACTTATCCTGATTGCAGCTTGGCAGTTACACAATGAGGGTTTAACAGCCGCCACAGCTCTAGTTTCCGTGTTTGCCCTGATTTATTTCATGGTCGCTGGAATTTTCATTCATGGATATGACGCTAAAGGTCTTGGATGGTATTGCTTGTTTGCCACAATCGTTTTTGTTTGGTACGGCTACCACTTCTATGGACTAGAAGGGGCGATCCCTGGAATGATGTACTATGCTCTATTCTGCTGGGCATGGGCACTTCTAGTGTTCTTAGCTTTCTTAGTGTTCTCTCTAGGAAAAGCTGTTGCTCCTGCAGTTGCTTGGTTGTTCCTAATCGAAGCGTTTTTAACACTTCTAATTCCTGGAATGTTACTTCTTACAGGAAAATGGGGACCACTTACAGCTCTTAGCGCTGGCTAATAATTAGAAAATATTTATAATAGAGTTTATTACCAAAGAGGGTTATGGACATCGAGCCGTAACCCTCTTTTTTTATTTCTATGTGTTTTTAGATATAATATCCCTTGTAAATTAAAGTAAGCCGGAGGATTTTTAAATGAGAGACGTATATATATTAGGCGTGGGAACAACCCCCTGTGGTAGATTTCCCGATAAAGCAGCTCATGTTTTAGGGCGCGAAGCAGCATGGGCAGCAATTCAAGATGCTGGAATTCATCCAAGAAAAATTGAGATTGCTTTTTGCGGCCACGTATATCAGGGAATGGGAGTAGGGCAGAGAACTCTTAAAGAGATAGGACTTGTGGGACAGCCTACAATTAATGTAGAGGGTGCATGCGGGAGCGGAACCCTTTCTTTCTGGGAAGCATGGAGAACTATTGCATACGGACAATACGATATAGCATTAGCATTGGGCATTGAAAATCTAAGCCGAGTTTTATCTGGCGGACCACTTCCACTTGAAGAGGATGACATCGAAGTTGCACTTGGAATGGGAATGCCGGGTCTCTATGCAATGAGAGCAAAGAGATATATGATGGAATATGACGTCTCAATGGAGCAGCTTGCAAAAGTGGTTGTTAAGAGCCGTCACCACGCATCACTTAATGACAAAGCTCAATATAGGAAAGAAATGACAATTGATGAAGTACTTGATTCACCAATGATAGCAGATCCGCTTACACGTAATATGTGTTGTCCAGTAGGGGATGCTTCTGCGGCAGCAGTGCTTTGCTCTGCAGATCTTGTGGACAAGCTTGCAACAAAAACACCTATTAAAGTTCTAGGTTGTGTTGCTCAGTCAGGTAAATACTCAAGCTCAACCGGCTTAACATGTGATCCGTCTGAAAATGTTATGAGAACATCTAAGATGGCTTATGAAATGGCAGGCCTAGGACCAGAGGATATGGACGTGGCCGAAATACACGACGCTTTCTCAATAGCAGAGATGATGGTTTATGAAGCGCTTGGATTCTGCGAGAAAGGAGAGGGCGCAAGACTAATAGAAGACGGAAGCACATGGATAAACAGCGGCGGAGTTGCTGTTAACCCTGGAGGAGGACTTCTTTCCAGAGGACACCCGGTGGGAGCAACCGGTCTTCTTCAGACTGCAGAGATTGTTTGGCAGCTAAGAGGAGAGGCGGGCAAACGCCAGCAGGAAGATGCTAATGTAGGAGTAATTGAAACAATGGGTGGCGCTCAGCCTTCCATGGATGGTATAACCTGTGTTGTAAGCGTGCTAGGTAAATAAAACACTAATTAAAAAATAACTTGATAATACAGGGGGTGAGCTTTCACCCCCTTTTTTTATTTTCAATATATGAATAGTTTAGAAGAAAAGGCGCAGCTATTTTTGGATCTTGTATTATCCTCTTCAAATGTTGTAGCAATGACAGGAGCTGGAATTAGCACAGAATCAGGAATTCCCGATTACCGCTCTCCCGGAACTGGTCTTTGGGAAAAG
>JBCCFU010000056.1:0-8184 GCA_039029575.1 Bacteroidota bacterium
CATTTTTGGAGATACCCCTTTGCACGGCGCTGCATCTCGTAACAACATAGACGTAGTCGAGATCCTTATAAGAGAAGGCGCGAATGTCAATGCCAAAAACATTTTCGACAAAACACCCCTAGATGTAGCTATAATATATCATCGCAAAGAGATGATTGATTTGTTGACGTGAGAGAGGGTAAAGCAAGGGGGAAGAAGCGTATGCCTGTCTTAAAAGATAACGCCCAATTCCCTCCCCTTTGTACTATATAAATTCAAAATTATGAGGACATCTTAGAGACGGTGTAAAACCTTTACACACTAATGCTAGCTTTCCCTAAAGAGTAGAAAGCATAAAGAAGAGAGAAAAAAAGACCAAATATAGAAGGTAAAAAAGATAAGCTTTTTCTTTTACTTTTCTTCGAAAAACCATATCTTAAATAAGTAAAATATAAGTTAGAATTCAAAAAATGAGCCTTTACCCCCCATACAACATGGAAAGAAAAATATTTCGACAACTTCTTCCTTTTGCCTTTTTCTTACCCTCAGCCGTGAAGGCAGAAATTCTCGCATCTATATCCAAAGTATTGCTGAGTAGTGCATTGCTCTTTAATGTAGGTAACTCGCAAACGTGCTTTCAAGATCGAACAGAGCTAAAAAATGCGGTAGATGATTATATATATAGCCCATCTCCTATTCCATGTCCTTATACTAGCCCTACTTCTGCCCCTATTGAGTTTATTAATGTAGTCGATGCTTATGGCTGTATAGAAGACTGGTGTGTTGTTCGCATCACCGATATGTCCCGAATGTTCCATCTAGCTCGAGCCTTCAATGAAGACCTCAGTAGCTGGAATGTCTCTAGTGTCACTTCTATGTACCGTATGTTCTCAGGAGCCGATTCCTTCAATCAAGACCTCAGTAGCTGGGATGTAGGGAAGGTCACAGATATGTCCTATATGTTCTCAGGAGCCTATGTCTTCAACCAAGACCTTAGTCGCTGGGATGTTTCGAAGGTCACAGATATGCCTTGGATGCTCTCAGGAGCCTATGTCTTCAATCAAGACCTTAGTAACTGGGATGTCAGGAGAGTGATAGATATGTCCTGGATGTTCTTTGATGCCAGATTATTTAATCAAAACCTCAGTAGTTGGGATGTCGGGAGAGTGATAGATATGTCTTACATGTTCTATGGAGCCGCCTCATTCAACCAAGACCTCAGTAGCTGGGATGTCTCTGGTGTCACTGCTATGTCTTATATGTTCTATCGAGCCTCAGCATTTAATCAAAACCTTTGCCCATGGAGAGAGAAAGTTAACCAAAATAGTACTATAAAGGAGATGTTTTTTAATAGTTCATGTCCAACAACCGATGATCCTGACCTCACAGGAGATCCTGCAGACTCTTTCTGTTTCTTTTGTCTACTGTCCACATCGTCGCCTGTATACTCTCCTACGCTTTCCCCTACTACGCCGACTCGCTCTCCTATCCCTAATTTCCCCCCCTATGTGATCGCAAGAATCCCTTCCCAAGAGGCGAAAGTAGGTCGTGACTTTGTCTATACCATCGAAGTAGAGAAATACTTTGAAGACCCAGAGGGTGACCCCATTATGCTAGAGGTCTCCCAAGAGAAGCACAGCGCACTCGCACTACCTGATTGGTTATCTTTTGAGAATGACACGTTTAAGGGAATCCCTACAAAATCTGATATCGGCAGCTACCTCATACGGATCACTGTCACAGACCCTCAAAAATACTCCACAAGCCAGCTACTTAGCATCGATGTCTTAGACGATCATGAGGAAGATATCGTAGAAAAGAGCGAAGATAAAGACCTATCCGCCACAGATGCCGCCAAGATTTTTTGGGCTATTGGCGGAGCATTGGTTCTCTTCTTATTGGTTGCTTTTGTGATCAAGAAGAGAAACGATAGACAAGAAAAGATAAAGCACCTTTTGCTGGATGGTGAAGTATTCAGGGCACGAATGGCTCAAAAAGGGCCGTACTGTAACTGCTTCTTAGGGATTAGTGACACAGGCTTTAAGAAGATACAAGACATCGTAGAAGAGGTAGAGCTTACCGCCTCATACTTGCTTATTTCTGGAGAAAGACTTTCTACCATTAAAAATGATACCATTATTCCTAGTCAACGCTTGAACAGGTGGAAAGAATACTGGGACAACTATCCCAAAGATAAAAAAGACCTAGATGAGGAAGATGCTTTAGCCTATTTAAAAGAAAAAGAAACAAGTTTGGAGGAGGGTATAGCCATAGAGAAAACAACCCGCGATGTTCAGGTAGCAAGCAGTTCGCAACAGGTAGAAATGAGCCTTGCGATGAACACAGCTACTCAGATCAATAACGAAAAAGATAATAGCGATGAGGATGATCAGGAAAAGGAGGTTCTTTTGACTACTACAACCCAGACAAAAAACCCCGAGGTGCTCAAGAAGAAGTGAGAGTAATATACACCTACGACTATAAGGACTACCGTTTCGTGGCCTGGATATGTCACAAGTTAGCGCATTGATAGCTTTTTTCTCTCGGCACTAAGGAAAGTAAACACTTTCTCTTTTCTATTATGACCTTGCCAAACTTTTACAGCTTCATCTTTTGCTTGCTTTTCTATCAAGATAGAAAATTTTTTTATTTTTCCTAGAAAAATGAACAGCGGTACCTCAAAGGGGCAAGACACCTACTACGTCTGTGTGATAAATTCTCCTATACAGCAGTAAAAAAGACGTATATCCACTATTTTGTTCGAGATGAAAGACGTATATTTGTGGTTTCATACTTACCCTTCTCGATCATGTCTCCTATCCAAGCAATAGAGCAACTTTTAGTTCACCCAAAGAAAATAGTGTTAGTCATTCACCAGAGCCCTGACGGGGATGCTCTAGGGAGTGGCATTGCGATGATGAAGTTTTTACAGGAACAGGGGCATGAGGTTACATTGATAAGTCCAGACAGTCCACCCCCTTTCCTAGAGTGGCTTCCTCGTATAAAAGAGATGCTTTGTTTTGACCAGGAAGGAGATCGTCTAGAAGCGAAAGAGGCGCTGAGAGGAGCAGCCTTGATCTTTTGTCTCGACTTCCCGGTACTTCACCGTGCGGGTGAGGTAGCTTCGCTGATCGCTCTTTCTAAAGCGCCAAAAGTTGCTTTAGACCACCATCCTGACCATGAAAATTTTGCCGAGGTGATGTGGGTAGATACGAAAGCATGTGCCACCGCTATACTCGTCTATCGCATGATCGTCTCGCTTAGAAAAGAGGAGACGATTGATACGCAGATGGCGACTTGCTTGTATGTAGGGATTATGACAGACACAGGTTCGTTTCAATACAGTAATACGAATGCAGAAGCGCAACTTGTGGCGGGTGCACTGATTGAGAGAGGCGCTGACCTCGCCGCTATCCGTAGGCATATATCTCCCAAAAAACCACTTAAAAAAGTACGCTTTTTTGCACACATGTTCCTTAAAAGATTGAACGTCATGCCTAAGTATCAAGCGGCTTACTTGAAGCTATCATATGATGACTACCTTAAGTTCAAGCTGCGTTCTGGTGATACCGAAGGGTTGGCTAGCGAATTACTGGAAATAGAAGGAATCTCTTTGGCTGTGCTAATGGTAGAGAAGGAGGCTAAAAGGTCTGCGGGGCAAGATAAGCCTCCCTCTTCCTCCCTTCCTTCGGGACAAAATGCAGGCAAACCAGTAAAAACTCACCTCTCTTTTCGCTCTAGTGGAAAGATACCTGTCAACTACCTCTCACAAAAATATTTCTCAGGGGGGGGGCACCCCAATGCAGCTGGAGGTGTCTGCTTTGCTTCTCTTGCAGAAACGGAACAGCAGCTGCGTGAAATCATCAAAAAAGAGATGCCTGAACTAATTTAGCTAGTCCTAGACACTCTTTCATCATTATGCTTTAGAAAAATGATATTGAACAGCACCACCACCCATAAAAAGAATATCCAATGTTGGGCGGGACTTTTTGAGACTATCCATCGCTCTCCTAATAATCAAAGATTATTCTGAAGAGAAAATGGAGCCTCCATTCGTTAAAATCTAATACTTGAGATTCGACTAATTAGAAGTAGGTATGATAGTGTAAGCATGTGCGCCATAATACAGGGCAATAACGCAACATGCCAGCGTCATCGCGTAGGCTACGTACGTCCAGGCTGTGATGAGTTTGATTGGGTAGCTTTTATACTTTTTGATCATTTGTTTGAGTTCAGTGATCTGCTGTTGAGTTTCTTTCATGAGTACCTTCATCGTTTGCCGCGTTGTCTGAAGGGTCTCTTCGACTTCGTGGGCTACCTTTTGACTCGCTTGCATGGTTTTGATAGCTTCGGTACGTTCGGCAACAAAGAACCCTTTCAATGGTTTTTTAGGGTCGTTTGTACGACTGGGTATGATGCTATAAAGTAGGAGTAAGCTGAGTAAGCTGATGAGAAATATTTTTTTATGTGTTACTAGGAATGTTTTCATAAGATGGTATTAAAGTGATGTTGAAGGTTTGATAGGTGATCTCTTTTGTGTTTGTCTTTCTATGGTTCTTCTTTGTTCTGTTCCTCGATACTTAAGGGAAATTGATCTATTTCTTCTCTGCTTCTCTGTTTCCGAAAGGATCTCGACATATTATGCAAGCTAGGGAAAACAAGTCTATATAGAATATAAGAAATGATCATCCCACAGGTGATGACCACCAGGAAGGTGAGCATATTTATAAACTTTGATACTTCTTCTGTGATTTCCTCTAGCTGTTTATCGAGGTCTAAGATAGTATAATTTATTGTATTAATGGTTTCATTTATGTTTCCTAGTATCTCACCTTCCTTTTGCACACCAAAAACAAGGGAACCTTTTGGTATATTTTGTCGTTTATTACTTGCTTTGGAGCTACCTGCAAGACTTCCGAATATAACGAGCGACAGGAGTGTTTTTTTTTTGTTTTTACGCGTGTACATGATGGCCTGTAAAATACATAAAGGTAGACAAGAAACCATCACATAAGAATGTACCTTAGATTGCTGAAAGTGGGCCTACGTGGACTCGAACCACGGACCTCTACATTATCAGTGTAGCACTCTAACCAACTGAGCTATAGGCCCTTTGTAAAGCAATCTTGGGGCAATAATAGCATGGATTGCTTATTTATGCAATTATGAGGTACCCCACTTATTCAACCAGACGAATAGCATCATCGGTTAAAAGAGGTTGAAAAGACATTTTACGGAACACTTGGGCGAGGGCAACAACATCTTTCCGACAGTAGACCATGATACTCTGAAGGTCTTTTTTTTCATAATAATAGTGACTTACTTGGCTACCATCCATAAGGTCCTTACTAGAAGGTACTTCAAAGAGGGCAGCGAGTAGATCGAGAGAGGTATAGTTTTTGTAATCCCCAAATTTCCACATCTCTTTGGTGTCCACATGATTGACTTCCCACGGTTTTTTGCCTTGTAGACTCAGGGCTGTGGGCCATGGAATGCCATGAACGACCATGCGTCTACATAGGTAGGGAAAGTCGAATTCTTTGCCGTTGTGGGCACAGAGTTGCAACGGATTTCGCGCAGCAGAAAATTGCTCTATGAGCCGTTTAAAATCTAGTAGTAGCGCTTTTTCGTCATCACCATACAATGCCTTTACTGAGAGGACTTCACGACCTTCCTCTTCGCTGATATAGCCTAGGGCGATGACTACAATTTTACCAAACTCTGAAAAAATGGCTGCCCGTTCAGCAAAAAGACGTTCTTCCTCTTCAGCGGTCGCTGCTCCAAGCGTACGTGCTTTCTTACGCCATAACTGTTGAAAACGTTCGTCTAATTCAGCGAAGGAAGAGGTACAAGAGACTGTCTCAATATCTAAAAAAAGAGGATTCTTTAAAAGGCGTTGAGAAATCATCACGTCAGTTTACAAAGGATTAAAAGGTTGTTGTCTTGCAATTTGCTGCTGTTGTTGCTGCGCCATACTAACGATCTCCTTTATGGTCTCCTCTAATGCTGTTGCTATTCGGCTTTGCATCGTTATCGCGGTACAAACGGCTTCAATGAAGGAGAAGACGATCAGGGCGAAGCTAATGCCTGCCACTTGTTTGCCGCTCAGTTGTAAAGGCAACGGTTTACCACTGATCAGCAGGATGATCTTCCAAGTCCAGGTAGCTCCTAGCAGGTATAAGGGTATAAAGCCTGCTTTTTCTACGAAATAGGGATTATGGGGCACTTCTTTGAGTTTGCGAGGCAAGTTAGCTACAACCAACTCTTTGAGCTGCTCGAAAGAAGCTTGATCTACAGGTAAGCTAAACTGCGCTGGATCATTCACCTTATCGATGATAAGCAGCTTAACGAAGATGAACGAAAAGTGATCTTTTCTGGTCAATCCATATTCATTTCCTTCTCTAGAGAGCTGAAAAGACTCTAAGGCAGCATGCACGACATCTTTTAAGGTGATCAACTTTTTAAGTTCTTCATTTACTTTTTTTTGCATCTCCATTTGATTCGGAGGGGGGGCACCATAATCTGCCAAAGTGCTTGGCGTATAGCATGAAAGTGAGAAGAATAAGACAGAGATATAGTGTTTCGTTTTCATAGGGATAATAAAAGGTATAATAAGAAGTCAAAGATATATAAAAACACGCAACCTACAAATAACCGCACACCAATAGTTATCGCTTATTGGGTACGCTTTTTTGCCAATGCTTCATTTAGTTTTTCAGCAAGGATTATTTCTTCTTTAAAAGCGTAGGCACCACTTGCTAGCTTCACAGGGACGATCAGCTTTGTCATGTTTTTTTTAGGGGCTTTCTCTTTTTTAGATGATTGTTTGGCCATAGGATAAATCGTTTATTTTATTTCTTTGTGGATAGTATATTTTTTAAGGATAGGGTTGTACTTCCTAAGTTCAAGACGAGAGGAAGTGTTTACTTTATTTTTACTGGTCACATAACGGGAGATGCCTGGCTTACCCGAATTTCGATGCTCAGTACATTCTAAGATCACTTGTATGCGATTGGTCTTCTTGGCCATATTTTAGAGGTTGAGGTTTATAGTTGTTTTACTAGTGGACGAAGGTAAGGGGCTAGTGTGCCTTTCTTATGAGCTTCTTTGAGCACAGAAAGAGCACCTTTCTTTCGCATGGTGCGAAGGACAGAGGTAGAAACGCGTAATGAGAGCCAAACACCATGTTCTGGAAGAAATATTTTTTTTGTCTGTAGGTTGGGATAAAACTTCCTTTTTGTCTTGTTGTTAGCGTGTGATACGTTGTTTCCTGTTTGTGTATGTTTGCCGCTGATTTCGCAAATTCTCGCCATGATGGTAAAAGATGATATGTTTGTAGGGGGCAAATATAGAAAAGTATGGCGAGTAAACACAAGGAATGGGGGGCTTACTTTCTCTTTGCTCACTATAATGCATTTTTTTATTGGGGAAGGGGAAGAGAAAATGATTTTTTTATGTATCTTTTTCCACATCAGCATAAAGTTGGAAGAAGTCATCGAGCTCTTTTGTAGCTATGCTGTCGTGAATCACCCCATACGTATAATTCATAAAATTAATTCTCCGTGTTCCTTTTTTTATGGCATCTTGATAAACTCGAAGCTTACTTTCATTTTCTTCGATATCTGACTTCAATCTATCTCTCTTTTCTCTCAAGGCTTGCTGTATGCCTTCTTTCATGGTGTCCATAAATTCTTCTATAGCACGTATATTGTCGCTGTACTCGTTGATTAAGTTTCCTTTCTCAATAGAAAAAATAATATCGAACGTCTCTTTGCAGTCAAATTTTATAAGGTGGAAAACCGCTAGAAACACTACTATGGTACCTAATGGTAAAATAATATTTTTTCCTAAACATTTATGAGGAGAAATATGTTCATCTTTGCCTCTATTTTTTTCTGTCTGAGATAGACCATCAGTGTGATTTTCCTTTTCTAACGGATTACTACTCTTATTTTGTTCATTATTTAAATAAGCCTGGCGTTTTAGTAAGATAAGAACTAATACCAATCCTAATGGGCAGATCGAACTCGCGCTTCAAACGCAGCCCGACGCGATAGCAGGCGAACGGCGACAGCGAGACATCGGTCGACACGCTTCTGGTTGACATCAACAAGGCGCCGAACGTCGAGAACGACGTCTTCACGATCGACGAGAACTCGGCGAACGGGACCTCGGTCGGCTTCGCGGACGGGTCCGACCCGGAGG
>JBCCFU010000057.1:0-8154 GCA_039029575.1 Bacteroidota bacterium
GATTTTTCGACTTCTTCTATCTTTGCTAGGGTGAACAGTTTTGTCTGGATACCTGCTCTTTGTAGCCAATATTCTAGTTTTTCCCAGGCACTCTTTCCTTTAAGCTCCTTAGCGTGAGGAGCCTTTTGGACTGGAGCAGTGACATCAGCCCCCTCACCTTTCTCACGCAAAAGAGCGTCTCTCTCTCTTTTAAAACGATCCATAAGATATTCGAACAAACTATATTTTATATTGTTGATTTTGAGTAGTTCTCCGGCAACTTCTCTTGCCTCTACCAAAGATCTTAAGGTACTCCTATAGTATGCTCGGTCTCCTCTTTTTGTGGTGAAAGTGCTGATCTTTTTTTGGTTTTCGATATTAAAGTCTTTGATTTCTTTTTCGTTTGTTCCTTTTAATCCTACGTCCGCAACCCATTTGTTGACTTCCTTCCACGCTTGCTCTCTGGATAGTCCTTCCGTTTTATCTTTGCTCGACGAAGGTTTTTCGTCTTCGAAAGACCTTCTTACCAAAAAATAAAAAACACCAGTTAACATGGGGACAGATAAAAGAACTAACAACTTGTAACGGGGCTTTTTCTTGCCTGTTTCTATTGGCTCTTGATCTTGTCTATATTTGAGAGAAGTGTATAAAGCGGGTTGACAAGAGCTAGCAGAGAGTACGCCATACACGATGGCGTAGTAAAAGTAGCTTTTTAGTGTTCTTTTCATCGGGTTTAAAATTTTTGAGTTTTTGTTAACGTTTATCTGATACGGCCTTAGCGTAGGTCAGACAAAACTGATGTTCCTTTGACAAAAGCGACATATTCCCACCAATAAAAAGGATATCCAATTTTGGATGAGGCTTCTTGTGATCTCATGAGCCAGGCAACTCACTCTTTCGCTATAGCACCTGCACTGAAAGATATAGATAGCTATAGAAGCTCTCTTTACACAAACACGCTGTCCGCATGCACCAGCGAAGGGAAAGTTAAGAAAAAATTTTTATTTTCAAAAAAAATAGGGGCTATCCATCGCCCTCTCAAACGGTCTTGATCCCTATGGATGGAGAATTCCGCCCCGATTCGTTAAGAATAATAATGACAAATTAGGTCTTTGGGAAAGTAAAAACTATTGAGATAACCCTAAGAAAATAAGGGCCCAATCTCCCTTGTTTTCAGTGTGAGTCAAGCCCTATAAAATATCTTTCTAATTTGTTTTCGAAAGAAATATTCCCATTATAGTTGTAGTTTTGCAGGCTTATATGCTATTGTTATTGCAAAACTTACTCTTTCCCATTGCTCAGGATATCCTCAACAAGAAACATATTATCATATAATAGATTGTTTTTATATTCATTAATGCTTACTTTTGCAATGAAATCAATCAATCAATAAAACATGTTGTTTAATCAAAAAAGATGGTTCTTCGCCTGTATTCTAGGACTTACTTTCATGACGGCCAAAGAAGTTAGCGGTTCAAGTTCACAAAGTAATGAACTTCCTGGTTTTGAGGGCTTTGATAAGTTAAAAAAGATAGCTAAGTCAATGTATTTATCTCCCGAATGGATTGAAAAAGATGATAAGAAAAGGCTAGTATTTTATGATCAGCCTAACTTTCTTGTATTGTTGGTTAGTTTAGGGCTTATTGCTATATTATTAGGTGTGCTACTATACAGCTATTTTGATGCATGCATGACAAACTTTGTCTTCGATAAAAGCGGTATATATCTTGTACCTGGAAGACACCCTTCAGTAGAAGGTCGTGAACGTATATATTGGGGAAATATAAAGGATGTAAAATATTCACTTGATGGTACAACGTGGGGAGTGAGTATTAGTTTAAGAGGAGAAAGTTTTTCAAGGAGCAAAGCGCTCATCCAAAGAGGTGTCTTTGGGGATGCTTCTTTTGAGTCAGTGGACCAACTCATAGAGCTTATCAAAGCATATCAAAAAGCTTACGTTCGTACTCTCAGAGGAGAAGATTGGTATCTAGAGCTTAGTACACCACTGTCCGAGTTCGGTCGATTCAATAAAAATAAAAAGCAACTCATAGTCTTTGGGCAAAAACCTTTAAGGCAAATAAAAAAGCTTTTGACGATCATAATCATAATCCTATGTTTCCCGCTCTATGGAGCGTATCGCCAAGGGAAACCCTACCTCAGCAAATCACCAATATGTACGATGGATCAACAAGGAATCACAGACCATAGAAATAGTGACAATATTTATCACTGGGAAAAGGTTATAGGTCCACATAAGGGGGATACGTTGTTCAGTTACTTAGCAGGCCAACCCTCTAATAATAGTAAATCTGACAAGGCTGGTATCCAATCTTCTGACGGTGAACTCTTATTCTCAGAAAAAAACATCCCTCTGATTTTCTTCTACAATGAGGTAACCAAAAAGGTTAGAGAAGGTGTCTCTCCCTTAGAATAAGATTGAGTATCTAGTTTTGCTCAAAAAGGAACTGTGTAAAAGTGTCCACGGAGATCATATACCATGTGCGTCTGCCATCAGGAGTATAGTTAGCGTTTTGACAAGCAAAAAGCTGGTCAAGCAGTGCGTGACTTTCTGTTTGAGAGAGTCGCTTTTTCTTTTTATAGGTAGCAATCCGCTTAGCAAGTGACTTTGCCCATGTATCTCCCTGAGTTTGAATATCAAGATTATACGTAGCCTTGTATTGTTCTAATAACTCTTCAATAAGGGATGACAAGGGCTGTCCTTGTGCTTCTGTAGGCTGTGCGGTAAAGGTAACGGTATCGGGAGCGGTTATCTCTAGACGGAAACCTAACTTTTCTATCATCGAATGGCATGACTCTATAAGCGCAAAGTCTGCTACAGACACTTTGGTCTTCACAGGGAAAAGGAGCTTTTGGGTTGCATTGGATGATTTTGTAAGGCAGCTCTGATACCTTTCGTAGAGGATACGTTCGTAGGCTGCTTTTAGGTCAACGACGAGCATGCCTGACTTGACTGAAGAGAAGAGGTAGCTGTTGTGTAGAGAGAAGAAACGATTTTCTGGATGTTTCGACAGCAGAGGTTTCTTTGACAGTGGTTTGTCACCATAGTTAGCGTCGCTTTCTATCTTCATAACGCTCCCTGCTATACCTTCACCTGGTTGAGTAAAGATAAGGGGCTGATTTGTCGGTGGGGCTGGGGCATGTTCAGCACGATTTTGAAACTGGGTGTATGCATCTTGTTTCTTATTTTGCCCCTTGTTTGCAGGACGCTCTTGTATAGGAGTGAAAAGGTTCAATGGGCTTTCGTTTATATTTGTGCCAAAGTCGATGGATGGGGTAATATGATGCACAGCAAGGGCTTTTTTGACAGCTGCGGAAACTAGGGTATAGATCAGGCTCTCGTCTTCAAATTTGACCTCTGTCTTCATCGGGTGGACGTGTACATCGAGGGTAGCAGGGGGTACTTTTACGTTGAGGACGTAGAAAGGGAAGGTGTCTGGCGGGATGAGCCCCTCAAAGGCTTTTTTGATGGCATGTTCTATGTATGCACTTTTCACGCAGCGATTGTTGACAAAAAGAAACTGCCCACCACGTGTCTTCTTGCTATGTGAGGGGGTCCCAACATAGCCTTGGAGCGAAAAACGATCTGTCGTCTCTTGGCAAGGGATCAAGTTTTTCTGATAACTCTCGCCAAAGAGGTGGACGATACGCTGGGCGCTCTTGACAGGGGGTAGGTTATATACTTGGTGGTCGTTTTGCCAGTAGCTAAGACCTATCTCGGGGTGAGCGATGGCTACTTTTTGAAACGCTTCGATGATGTATTTTCTCTCTGTAGGCGTCGACTTAAGGAAGTTGCGTCGGGCGGGGATGTTGAAAAAGATATTTTTTACGATTATTTGGGTGCCTTTTTTTGCGTTGACGGATGTTTGGCTTTTGACCTTCCCTCCGTGGATGATCACGTGTGTGCCAACCTCATCTTCTTCTCTTTTTGTGATGAGCTCGGCTTGGGTTACGGCTACGATGGAGGCGAGGGCTTCTCCTCGGAAACCGAGGGTTTGGATGTTGAAGAGGTCTTCAAGGGATGATATTTTGGAGGTAGCGTGCCTTTCAAAACAACGAAGGGCATCTTCTGAACTCATACCTTCGCCATCGTCGATGACTTGGATACTTTGTTTACCTCCATCTTTTATAAGCAGCTTGATAGCTTTACTCCCTGCATCGATGGCATTTTCGAGGAGCTCTTTGACGATGGTAGCAGGTCGTTGAACTACTTCGGCAGCAGCTATCTGACTGATTACATGGTTGGGAAGGCATTCTATCTTGGAAGCATTCATAGGTAAAATATTATTTGCTGGCTATCTCGGTAAAGTGTGTGTATGGATGTAGAATGGTTGGTATGGTAAGGTGATGAGCTGTCTGGTAATGTTCGAGTAGGGCGGCGATGATACGTGGCAGGGCTAAGGCACTACCATTAAGGGTATGGCAATACGTCTTTGTCTTTCCTTGACGGTAACGCAGGTTGATACGCCGTGCCTGATAGTCGTTGAAGAGGGAGACGGAACTGACTTCTAGCCATTTCTTCTGGCCTGGGGACCATACTTCTAGGTCGTACGTTATGGCAGCGGCCTGTCCAAGGTCTTTCGTACATAGGAGTAACGTACGGTATGGGAGGCCTAGCTTTTCAAGGAGGCTTTGGGTGTAAAGACGCATCTTTTCAAGGGCTTCTTTACTATTTTCGACGGGGTGTATTTCCACCAGCTCTACTTTGTCAAACTGATGCAAGCGGTTGAGACCCCGTACATCTGCTCCCCAAGAGCCAGCTTCTCGCCGAAAGCAGGCACTGTAACCAACATGTCGGATCGGGAGCTGCTTCTCCTCCACGATGGTCTGGCTATATAGGTTGGTGATCGGCACCTCTGCAGTAGGTATTAAAAAGAGGTCGTTGTCTTTGAGTGCATACATCATCCCCTCTTTGTCTGGCAGCTGACCGGTACCTTGTGCACTGGTGGCGTTGACGAGTAGGGGAGGAAGGACTTCTTCATAACCGTGGGCAAGGGCTTCGTCGAGAAAGAAGGAGATAAGTGCCCGTTGCAGTTGGGCTCCTTTCCCTGTGTAGACGGGAAAGCCTGAACCTGTGATCTTTGATCCTAGCTCGAAGCTAGCAAGCTTATATTTCTTGAGTAGCTCCCAGTGGGGAAGGCCTTTTTGCGCTTTTGTGTTAATCTCTCCCCATCTGTGAACTTCTCGATTGTCTGCTTCACCTGCACCTACGGGGACACTTGGATCGGGAAGGTTGGGCAGGTGAAGGAGTCGCTCGTTGACCTCTTCTTCTTGCTGCTTAAGGGTGATAAGGGCTTGCTTGTGCGCTTTCTTGAGCTGTATGATCTCCTGCTTGACGACCTCACTCTCTCTTTCACTTTTTGTCGCAAGATATTTAGCTACGTCCTTTGACTTTTTCTTGAGTTGTTCGGCGAGGGTATCAGATTTATGCTGTGCTTCTTTTCTTGATTCATTTGCTTTGAGAAGAGCATAAAGGTAGTCTGAAGCTTCTAAAAAGCCTCGGTCGGTAAGTTGTTGGATGCTCTTTTCCGTATGGTTGGCGAGGTATTTAAGGTCTAGCATGTCGAGAGGGAAATATGGACAACAAATTTAAAGTTTTATCTGCAATTTGTCCCCTTCTTCAAGGTGATTTCTTGTGACACAGGGGCTAAAGAGGAGATGCGGGGCCTTATGGGCCCATGTTGGTTCGGTATGATCCCTCTTATAGACAGTTTTTTTGTCTCTCTTCTCTATGCGTGATAAAATGGAGCTTTATTTCTTATGTAGCACTCTTCTTCTTTGTTAAACTGTATAGCATTTTTTGCCATGACTTTATGCCTGCATGGCAATGAGCGCATTTATGATGACCTAAACAGTTAGCACTCCTGTTCTCTATTAAGCTGTATAGCATTTTTTGCCATAATTTTATGTCTATGTCTACCTGGCAATGATCGCATTTATGGCCAAAATAGGTATCTTCTTTCGATGCCAAGGCCATCAAAATATCAGAATCTCCATCTATATCTAAGTCATCCTTAATTTCCTCAATGTTGGTATACCCAAGTTCATCATATTGTGCTTTAAATTCTTGCATGATTTTTTTTATAAAAGAATTTAAATCTTCTAGGTATTTAACTTGACCATTTTTTGGATTTATACATTTGACAGTATCGATCCCTTGTTCCTCTGACTCAAGAGGAGGCATTTCGTCGTCGCTGGAAAGCTCATCGAAGTTAAGGATTTTTTGGAATTCTTTGTTTAAAGTAATAAGAAATATGTTTGTTTTTAGGAATTTCTCTACTGTCTTAATCTCCACAGAGGAAAGATTTTCTTTGGGGATTACTGAGGCTTTCTTTTTAACCTTGATAGGGTAGCCATTTTTTATTAAATCCCGTAGTTTTCTTTGAAAATTTTCTATCTTCCCTTGTTCTTGTATGATTTCATCTAAAATATAGGATGTTTGTCCTTCAGCTAAGTCTGCCAAAATGTTTTCTTTTTTGAAATATTTCTCGTCCTCGCATTTATCTTTAAATTGAGTTATAAAATTCTTTATACCTACTTCTTCTTCTAGTGCTTCTTTATGGCGTGTTAGCAATGCGATGACTGCTTCTAGTCCATCACTATCATCTTCTTCTTGAGAGGGAGGTTGTTCAGGTTTTATCTGCTTTCGCTGTTTTAAGCCTCCATTTTTTTTCTTTTTTTGGGCACTGTTGCTATATTGTTCGTAGACTTTATCTAGTTCGCTCTGATTGTTATTATTATATATGGATGCTGCTACTAATCCTCTTTTGTAAGTGTTGTCAGGAAGAAACTCTCCAGTTTTGATTAAGTGCCATAGTATTCTTTGAAAAGGTTCTATCTTTCCTTTGTCTTGCATGATTGCATCTAAAATATCGGATGTTTCTTCAACATCTAAATCTTCTTCAATGCTATCTTTCTCGAGATAACCGTATTCAATGCATTGCTTTTTAAATTGATCTATAAAACCCTCCACTTCTTTTTCTAGTGCTTCTTTGTGGGGTATTAGCAATTCGATGACTTCTTGTAGTTCACCTTCTTCTTGTTTGGAGGGAAGTTGTTCAGGCTTTATCTGGTTTTTCTTATAAAGCGAGGGTTGACTATTTATATGGTATATGGCTATTTCGTTGCCCATGGTGACGACAAGTTGTTGATTATTCTTCCATGCGACGTTTTGTATGGAACATCGAGTATCCCACATATGAGTGCATTGCATGGTGGAAAGATTCCATATTCTAATCTGGCCATGAGTGTCTGCGCTGATGAGCGAGTTAAAGTAGAAAGAGAGGCTTATGATACGCCCTTTATGCCCTTCTAAAGTGCCGTCGCTTTCTACCTTGTAGCTGATTTCTTTTCCCTCTAGCTCTTCTTTGACTACCTTCCATATTTTAATGGTTGTATCGTCGCTTCCAGTGATAAAGCGATCGTCGTCAAGCCAGATCTTATTAATACCTCTTGAATGTTCTCGCAAGGTGCATACAGGCTTTTTAGCTTTATTTGTAAAGAGGAATGCTTCGTTACTGCTTACGGTGACAAGGTATTCATCATTAGGGCTGTATGCTACATCAGAGACAGCGTATGGATGTTCGGGTAAGGTGACTTTTTCCTTGCCCCATATTTGTACTCCCTTGTCACAACTTACCACTACTTCTTTTCCATTGGAGCAAAAGCAGAGGTTAGAAAAGTTACCCTCCAAATAAGAGGTAAATTTACTATTTTGCCACATCTGAATTCCTTTATTGCCTACGGTGCCAACACAGAGTTGGTTACTCGGGTACCATTTGATTTGTTTGATATGGGTACCCTTTGGGATTTGACTTGAGTAAAGACATTCTCCTGTAGAACCATGCCATATACGTAGCATATCTTCATCTATGCTAGCAAAGAGATCTTTGTCCTTATTATAAGTAGAACTTATGATTTCTCTTTTGTGATCTTTAAAAGTGGCCACCTGTTGGAATATATCTTCTTCACGCTCATATATATTGTAAACGAAAATAGTGTTGTGTTTTATATGAGCGTTATGAAATTTTTTAGAAGACATCTCTGCACTTTCTAGCCTTACGCTTGCTAAGAGTAGTAGCGTAGTCCATCTTGCATACTTTAGAAAAAAAGGAGTAGTGGTCATGGTGAAGGATTTTTTAATTGTTAAGAAGTAAA
>JBCCFU010000058.1:0-8099 GCA_039029575.1 Bacteroidota bacterium
CGGTAGCTTATGCCGTTTTAGGTACCAGCGAATGGCCCATATAATGATGTCTTCTTTGAATTGGCGGTCTTTAAATAGGTTCATTGTAAGCGGGGTTCAGAGGTTAAATTGAATCTCCAAAGTTAACTCTTACAGCTCTATAAAATCAAGTTTGCGACAGATCCCGCAATCTTTCCTTCTTCAATAGTATACCAATGGCATCTTAGGGATCATTTCTCATCATCCCCACAGCATACCCGAGCAGCGAGAGCAACAAGGTCAACACCTCCCTAGGTAGTGGCAAGCTCCACACCCGAAACAAGCCAAAACCAATAGCCCCTGCAATCATAGCCCCCATAGCCCCTTGACGTGAAGGACTTGACAAGATGATGGCCATCAACACAGGTACGAACAAGACCGATACAGACAGTTCGTACGAGAGCATCAACATAGTCACCACACTATCAAAATAGTAAACCAACGCAAGGGCACTGATACCCGTAACAAAAGTCATGATACGAGATACGATAAGCTTTTGCTGCGGAGGAATATTGTTTGAACGTATCAAATCGCATGATAGGTGTGAGCTGATCGAGCAGAGCAGCGAGTCTGCCGTAGACACAATCGCCATCAAGATGACAGCCATAAAGAAAGTCGCTACCGTCGGGTTAGTGAACGCTTCAATAGCAGCGACAAGCACAGTCGTGTCAGGCTCAATCGCCAGTCCCTTCTCTTTGGCAAGCACGCCAAACATGATGGCCGTACCCGAGCCCAACATCAGAAGCAATCCTGCCATCATCGTAGCAGGCGCTACTACCTTCGCACTCTTGGCAGCAAAGCAACGCTGTCCCATGTCCTGCTCTATCAACATAAAACAAAAGGGCATCAACAGCCACGAGGCCCATGGGATATCACTGGCTGACAACATGTCTAGATCAAAGCTAGGTCGCCATTCCACCGAACCTAGATCCGCCGAAAAGACCGCTACCACCAATGTCACTAGGATAAACAACGCCTGCCACACATCCGTATCCACCACTGCCTTAAGGCCCCCCATCACCGTATACGCTACAAATACAATCCAGAAAAAGATAAAATAGGCAGGCGAATCTTTTCCTATCGTCACAAAAAACTTTTTTGTCGCCATCCCCTGTCCTACTAGGATAAAGTAAAGCGAACACATAGAAATTAAAGAGGCCACCAGGCGCATGGACGGTAGCTGATACACTTTCTCAAAGATCTCAGGAATGGTACTGATCTGCATCCTACGCAGTCTTCCTCCAAACCCTAAACCAAGGGCAAACAAACCAAGCGAGGCACCCAACGGATAAAAAAGCACCATCCATCCCTTTGTATACGCTTCCTGCGCAGCCCCAAGCAGCGTACCTCCTCCTAGCTGTGTGGCAAGCAGTGTGAAACACAAAGGAAAGACCGTCAGCCGGCGACCCATCAAGAAATAGTCCTCATCTCCTTTGACCTGCTTCGATGCACGCCATCCTATAAATAAGTAGAAACCAAACAAGCCTCCGATGATTGCTAACAGTAAATAATTTCCCATAAGAGCGACAAAGATACAACGCGCTTTCGATAAAAACTTGAACTACCCTCAAGAAGCTATAAAAACACCTCTTTTTTTCTTCTCTTGGCAGCTGCTTTTTTTTGCGTTACGACAAAGTATAAGGCGAGCCCCATGACTAAAAACACACAACTAGTAAAAACCATTTTTACAGGAAAAGAAGAGGAGTGGTCTATAGGATCTTTTTTCTCTTCTGGCACGTTCTTTAATGATGCAGGCTTGCCATCTTCCATTGACTCAGGGGTAGATACTTTATGGTTATCGTCTTGCCCAGCTCCTTGACTTACATCTACCTCTGTGTTTTGTAATGACTGGATAACCTTCTCATTCTTCTTATGCGTTTGCGAAGAAATATTTGGTGGTATTGAATGCTCTTGTACTACAGGCTGGCCATATTTTTTGTAAAAAACGTCTCTTTTTAGTTCATAAAAACATGTTTTATGCCCATATCTTTTACCATAACCTTTGAATACATTCAACCCTATGTTATTTAACGACTGGATAGCCTTCTCATTGCGCGCATACGTTTCCGCAAAAACAGCGGATAGTTTAGGGTTAGTCGCAAACTGATAATACAAAAAACCGATGGTTGCTTCGGCTACGACCCCTTTCAACCTCTCCCTGCCTCCCATCAAAGGGAAGAGGTAACTACTTTTGCCTCTCCACACAAATACTTCACCATCGTTGTGATCGTTGAAGCCTACCTGTCCTATAAATATCCAGTCACCTTTTTGGCCATTATTTTCTGCTTGATACAGGATGAGCATCTCTTTTTTTTCTATATCTCTTCCTTGGTTATTTTTCCAAATATTGCGAATCTTTTCTTTATTTATTCCAATCATCAAAGGTGCATACAAATCAAATTCTTTGATATAATCCATGTTTTCCTTGACAAGGTTTTGGTAGCTTATATCTCGATTTTGCTTGTCCCTTCTCTCTTGCAGATCGGTCTCAATGTTGGGAGGGCGTATGATGATGGTATCTCTCCACTGGAATGTTTCTCCCTTATAGTACTCTCTGGTAACCTTCGCCAGAGGACGATCGTTGCTGGCATTCTTTTCCTTTCCTTCTTTAAAAAAGGCAGTATCCACCTTGTAGGTTACCACACAGTCCCATTTTTCAGCCGAATGGTCAAACTCTATATCTTGCTCTTCGCGTTTTACTTCAAAGCCTTTGAATGTGCCTCCTTCTGGTTGAGAAGGGTTGCTAATTGATCCTGAAACTATGGTCGGAGTGTTATAAAAAAAAACCGAGCATTAAAAATAAATACTTTTTCATACGTTTAAAAAAACAAAGATAAGTAATTATTTTTTTTCAAAATAATCTCAATTGACGATTCTTGCCTAGAAAAATATCGAGGGATTTATGTCTTGCAGTGTGGGTCAAAAAACCTAAAGAAAAGGACTGAGGTGTAGTTCACTTAATATAATGTGTGCTCATTTAGCTATACCCCAAGTAGTTTTCGAGAGGTCTTATAAACCTTCAAAGTAATATAAATTTTTGTCGTCTCATTTAGCTTGCAATCCTGAGTTTCGAACTGCTGAAAGAACTTCAAATCATCATAATCACATTGACTAAAATCCCAGTTCGTGTGCAATTTGTCTACTAGGAAGCTTTCTGCTATCGACATGATCTCTTGATGAGATTTTTCCGCTGTCACTGCAAGTATCATTGCTTTTTTGAGCTTAGTGATTTCTTGAATAGAGTACGCGCGGTTCTCATCAGGGTTATATATAGGTTCTTTCTGTTTAGGGGCGATGGTCTTGGTTGAGCTTTCCTTTTTCTTATTTTGGGGCTTAACACCTTTTATCATGTTATATATATACTCGACTTTGTCAGGTTGGCCTTCCGTACCAGGAAATTTCTTATCAAAATCTACGAGTAGGCAGTCATTGAAATCTGACTCAAGTTCATCTTTCACCGCGTCATCATCAAAACCATTATTCTCACAAAAATCGCCAAATTTTCCTTTCCCATTGTTATCATAATAAGAGACTCCCTGAGACCTATAATACGCTTCTAGTCTATGTTCAATGGTTGTGATGATATTCTCAGAACCTTTTGTGATGAGAGTCTGAAAACTTACGCTTATAAAGAGCATTATTTGTAAAAATTTATTAGTACACATATGGTTTAAAAAAATATAAGAACTTCTATAGAAAATAAATAATATTCATCAATAGATTACTCGAAAAAATAAGAAAAACTTTGTACATTTGCAAATAGAAGTATATATTCCTCAATTTCGGGGTTAAAATACACACTTTTCAAAGTCTCATGAAAATAACCCGCCTCTTTTTCTTTTATCTTACTTATGTTCCATGTATAGCCTGTGAAGGATCAGCCAAAAAAGTACCACTTTCTAAAGAAGATCATAAAAAGCTGGTACAGCTTTTGAAAATAAAGGATCAAAAAGCTTTCGATACAACATATCAAGCAGAAAAAGACACTTTTGATGAAGCCAAAAGGCGTTTGATGGAAACTATATTTAACATAGATAAAGGTTGGAGAGAAAGTCAAAAAGAAAACGAAGACAACCTTAGAAAAATACCTATGTCCTCCACATGGTTGGATCAACTTGTCCAACATGAAAGATTATTCAACTATATCTTTTGCCTCTCTTCTTATCTGTTAGAAGAAAAGTTTATTTTCAAGGAACTGTTTAAAAACAGTATCGACGTTCTCTCCACAGAACAAAAGAAAAACATAGTGATAGACTTCCTTTCGCAGTATGGCTTAGAGGATGGTACACACAATACCATCGACCAAGAAACTATTTGGATAAAATCTTTGATCAAAAACAGCCCTCCCATTACCCATAAAATCTTTCAAAAGGCAGAAAGCTTTTTATCCACATACGAACACCTAAGAGTCTTCATCCATAGAGTCAATGATGAAAACGAGCAAAAAATTATAAACGCATGGAAAGAAGCTTTATCCTTACAACGCACCATTACTGATGAGGACAAGGAAAGAGTTAAGCAACTGCTAGGTAAAACATTTGAAGTTGATGAAATAGAAGTCTTGGCCGAAGCCTCCGTCGCCGTAGTGTACAAAGTTAAAATAGACAATATATTCTACGCAGTGAAAGTTATTAAAGAAGGCATCGCAGAGGAAATAAAAAAGAACACGCAGGCATATGTCGACCTTGCAATACATCAAAGCGAAAAAGAAATAGTATTCCTACAAGCACTCCAAGACAAGATACTCAAGGAAGCTGACTTATCCACAGAAAGAGAGAATATAAAGAAAGGAAATAAGGTATATCAAGGAGTTCATGGTGTACGTGTCGTCTCCTTGCCAGCAATCGATGCAAACGTGAAACAGCAGGATACAGTTCTTTTCATGAATATCATAGATGGAAAACCCCTTTCCGACTACCTTATCCAGATGAAAGAAAAGCTTGACAAAGGTCTTGACGCAGCACAAACAGAAGCCTTTGAAAATGAAATAAACCAAATAAAACAGTCTATCGAAAACTTAACGCTCCTCTTCTTTAACAAGCTATATTGTGGAGATACTACCTTTTTCCACGCCGATATGCATCTTGGGAACCTCTTAGTTGATCAAAAAACCAAAGAACTCTACATCGTAGATTTTGGATTTGCAGGGCATCGACTCGATAAAGTTTATAAGATAAAGGCCTCTAACAAACACTACGAAAAGACAAAGAAAGAAATAACGCTCAAAGAGATGCTCATCGAATTACAAAGCCTATTTAAAAGCTGGTATGAGAAAGCAAGAAAAGTAAGAAAAGAATCAGGAAATGCAAGAGACCTTGCTGTTGAAATGGCACAAAAAGTCATTTATTGTATAAACCCTGCACTAACGGTACAAGGAGGTGGCCCTTCTTTTCATAGCCAAGAAGATATACAAGCACTTTGTAAGAAAGGAATAAAGAGCATCACACAAACCCAGATGGAGCTTTGGATAACCAGGTGCCAGCAAGGAACGTACAGCTCGAATAGCGTAAAAAATGCAGAGCATGATCTCTATGGAGTCATTAATAGCTCAATGCAGGGAAGGGTACAAATAACGGTTGATCATGACTTCCAACTCGCCTACAACGCCCTTACTTTTGTTAACAAAATGCGGAAAAAATTTAATGAACAGATTGGAGTTTTTAATTCTGATTCTAATTATAACTTCCATTTCGATGAGATCAAAAAACTGAAACTAGAAGCAATCAAAAATCCTCTGTATAAAACAGAAACATACTGGCAAGCTAAAGAACCCACGTCTACTCCTACACCTCCCCCTAAGATTCCCACACCACCTCTTGAAAAAACGCCCAAACCTCCCCTGGAAAACGATACGGAGCTAGATGAACCTACAGATGAGAAAGAGACAAAAGATGATAAAAAGGGAAAGAATCCATGGAATCTTAGTCTTTATGTAGGCATCCCTTGCATAGGCATAGGCTTTTTATCTCTTCTGGTCATCTTAATGCGCAAAGCAAGAGCTACCCAGAAAAGAACAGAAGATGACCAAGAGCTATAAATAAACATGTCTCACGCTACCCGCTGCACTTCTAGTACGGAAAGGGCAATACCTATCGCAAAAAGATGCCACAGCGTATGGAAACAAACCCACCGTTTTTGCGAAGAAGCATGACGGCTTAGGTGTAAACAAGAAAGAGCCAACACTACCAAAACAAGGCATAAGATCGTCCGTGCGTCTGGGAACCTTCCATAATAGACAAACTTACCCACATTGAAAAGTACCGAGCTAAAGACCACCCAGTTATCAACAAAAACCACATGTTGTGAGATCACGGGATACACTTTCGTATCAACGAAGAGGTAATCCCCAGAGAAGCTACTTATACCCAGCAGGCCATACACTAGATAGTCCCAGACCGTCACCTCTTTCATTGCCCAGTAAAGATACGCCCATGGCAATAGCCAGATCAACAAACAAGAAAAACCCACGCAATAAGACTTTTGACGCTCTTTCTCACTTGTATCGCATGAACTAACAAAAAACAATCGCAATGCTTGCCCCTTTAAAAAACTAAAGCAAGCTTTACTAGTCTTCGTCATATGGTTTTTTGCATTACTTTTCCATCGATTATTCATATGGGGGAATGCTACAGGTTTGATCGTGGGTATATCAGAGTTTACTTCTTCTTTTAGAATAGTAACTTTCGAATGTCCTTCTAGCAAATTCTCCAAAGGAGATACCTGGTTCGTATCGATTCTTAAACTTTATTGTATCAACCTTATTTGGTGCATAGATCTTAAGTTGTTCTTTAGGATTGACAAACAGTGCCATTGTTATCCTTGTGTAAGGAGTCCCTGGCTTTCCTGTGACCCAATGCAGTGTAGCCTTGACACTCCCTGTGATGATCTCAGCAGATTCTCCTACTTGAACAACGACACAGCTGTCATTCATTCCTTTGATATGCTTACCTTGTATACATAAACCTGTGTCAGAAGCTCCCTTCGATACCCATACCCCATCTTTGAGGTACGCATCTTTTATTAATGCAGTAAGAAAGCCATGATCACGATGGGGAGCAGTCCAGTGAGTAACCTTCTCTTGTCTGTTAGGTATTTTTTTATAATGTAGCGCCCTTGCTATTGCGACCTCTTCTAGCATATTCAAGTCAATAAGAGAGGTGCAACGCGCTACTTTCAAGATGACTTCATGCATATTAGCGGCTAGGTTGGATGCAGCCTCTTGTAGTACTTGCGAGGGCCATTTGAATGCGGTATTAGATGTGTCTTTATGCATGGGGTGGGGGAAGTAAAATGATTCTTTATAATCATCAGCTTCCTCTCCATTATACGACTCTTCACCAACGGAATAACCTGAGATGTAGCATTCTGGGGTTTTATATTTAAGCTTTTCCTTTTGGGGCAATTCAATAAAGGATTTAAAAGCATTTAAATACTCTTTCCGACGCTCGGCTTGCCCTGGGACATCACGAATGATGCAATACCCTTTCTCATAAAAGGAAGCCAAAATTGTTTCACGCTGATGCTCAATGTCTTTGTAAGAAATGGTTGCACTATGAAGTTGTCCTACAGAACAAGCTATTGTGAGAAGAGTAAGGCAGAAAAATTCTTTGCGTTGTAAGATAGAAGTCATGAGGATTAATAGTTAGTTAGAATGAATAATATAATCCTGAAAAAAAATTGGATCTGTTAAATAAACTTTTTCCCCATCAGCTTCCTTCTTCAAGTAAGCACTGGGTATACAAAGTTAAACAAAATTTTCCATTTCAAAAAAGATAAAAGCTGTTCATCTCTCAGAAAACATCTTTTGGTACCGTGAAGTTTTGTCCCTCTGTTTTTAGTTACTAATTACTTCCTTCTCCTATCAACGTTAGCAGGAAATTGTATGCATTTTCCATTCCATCTTTTTTCATCATGAAGTGTGGTGACGATTGATCGCTAAAGTGGGAGTTTTAAGGTCAACGCATGGACATATAGTGCAAGGCAAGTGGTAGATATAGGCACTAAAACTTTGTCTGTTTGCTAGGGGCGAGGCATGCTTCAAAGTGAGGGGACTCAAACTCACCCGAATGTAGTCGAGCTAA
>JBCCFU010000059.1:0-8076 GCA_039029575.1 Bacteroidota bacterium
CAACCATTCTCCTACCAGCGTCAGAATTGGCAACCATTTTCAAATCAGACTTAGCAACCATTCTCAAAAAGGGATGGAAAGCCCTTGGTATGTCCTTGACCATAGGCAATGCCATCTTTCGCCCCAAAGAGCTGGCGGAGGCCTCTAAAGAAGTGGAGAAGATCGAAAAGTTAACGAACCCGAGAAAAGATCCAGCTTGGAGGAAGAAATTGTTTTTCCGTTTTTTATGTGTATGCATAGAGAATGGTAAAATGGGTGACAAATACGTCTTCTTGCTACATGGCTACCTAAGAGAGATTTGTTGTAATAATTTGCCAGATGATATTAAGCGCATCGTTTTCAACTTTTTGCCTTTGTGTTTTGACAAGACCATCCCTTTTTCTTCGAGTGACAAAGATATTTTAGCGTTAGAAAAAGCCTCTCTTACAAACTATGCTTGGCTGATATATGATGGTAAAAAATGCCTTGGCCCCATCTTATTTACAGAAGAAAAGAGCGGTACCGCCTATATTTGGGAAAAGTTGAAAAAGTTTAGTGCTTGCTATCTACCCACCTTCTCTCAAGAAGAGCTGCTACAGCCTCTTTCTATTGTTAAGCTATGTTCTAAGCCTTCTTTTCATCATCAGATAACAAACTTAGAGATTAGAACTATGTCTTATACGTTAATGTTTGCAGGCTTACACGTACGAGAAAGAGAAGAGGATGAAATTGACGACGAAGACGATCGTTCTGAGCCAGAAGCAGGTTTAAAAGAGTGGTTTCCTGATAATATCTCCCAACTATTAAGAAAATATCCTCGATTAAACAACTATGTACGTCTACAGCAGTTGATGCATTCCATTCGATTAGATTTTGATTTTAACCCTGAATATGTATCAGCAAGTCGCGGGCACGGGCTTCGCTACTTGACCTTGAGATATGACTATTTGATCGACCAATTTTGTGCTCTAAAAGATAACTCGTTTGATAAAGTGACGTTCAGGATGATCTTTAGGCGTATATGGGATAGGTACAAGGACGACGAAGATGTGAAGGGTGACTTAGCAGAGTCGTTTGAAGAAGAATATGCCAGGTTCATGTGGAGCGATGATCCAGACAAGCCTCACTACCTTTTAGTTGCAGACTTTAATGATCAATTGCAATCTTATATACAGATAGATAACTTTGCCAACTGCTAATTGTAGGATTTTTAAGTCAAAAATGTATAAATATCAACATTAAAAGTAAAACAACCTATGGATTAGATGCGCCACTAGCACTTGCGTTATGTCTCTTAGCCTCTTTGACCTTCTTGGGTGTTAGTCTCTATAGTTGGTATTTCATAGAATCCAGCTACTTACGCATAGGCATCTTTTCTGTAGGTCTATTAATGACTTTCATAGCGATTTATTTTGCCTTCTCTCTTCTCTATGGAAGCTTGGTATTGAAGTTCAGAGAGCGTGATTGGCTGATGGAAAACGTGCGGATCACAGGTGAGGAGAAAGTCCTTGACGTAGGCTGTGGGCAAGGATTACTTACCATTGCCATAGCCCAAAAGCTATCAAAAGAAGAAGTTGTAGGCATTGATATATGGTCTTCTAGCGACCAAAGCAACAATAGCCCTGAGATGACCTTATCCAATGCCAAGGCAGAGGGTGTGACAGAAAAAGTGCGCCTGGTGACAGCTTCTGCACAGGAGATGCCTTTTGACAATGGTCATTTTGACCTGATTGTTTCTAGCTGGGCACTGCATAATATCTCTTCTTTGAAGGAGCGAAGAAGGGCTTTAGATGAGATCGATAGAGTGCTAAAGGAGGGAGGAAGAGTAGCGCTTATGGATATTTATTATACGAAAGAGTATGCTGACTACTTTATAGAAAAAGGGTATCGAAAGGTTCACACATTAGGTCCACGGTATACTTTTGGCAACCCTACTTATTTAGTGTTGGCGGAGAAGCCAAGTCCTGCGTAGCACGTAACCTCTGGCTATCTATAGAAAAGTTCTTTACATTTCCCCCTTTTAAAAAAGATAAAACCTTCAAAAAAGTGGAACAATACAATCAAAGCAAAATAAAATCAGCCTTTTTCTTTACGCTTGCTCAACTTTTTATCAAAGCCATGCCACTGTGGGGAGCAGAGGGAGTGGTCGATAAAATTGATAAGGGATTACATAAATACTATACTCATTTTCAAATAGAAGCTTATCTTGATGAGGATGGAACAGGAAAATTTAGTCTTTTTTGCACTGAAAATGGAATAGATGACGAGGTAGTAAGAGAAGAGCTAGAAGTTGATAAAGACGATTGTTTGCTACTAGAACTTGATGATGATTTTCCTTATCCCGAAAATCTTGAGACAGATGAGCAAAAAAAGGATTTTTTATTTGATCTTATAAAATTTTGTGCAGAAGATGGATCAGACGTGGCAACCATTCTCCTACCAGCGTCAGAATTAACAACCATTTTCAAATCAGACTTCGCAACCATTCTCAAAAAGGGATGGAAAGCACTTGGTATGTCCTTGACCATAGGTGATGCCATCTTTACCCCCAAAGAGCTAGCGGAGGCATCCAAAGAAGTAGAGAGGATCGAAAAATTAACGAATTTGTTTAGAGATTCAGGCCAAGGGAAGAAATTGTCTTTCCGTTTTTCCTCTGTATGGATAGATGAAAAAGAACTAGAGAATTGTCTAGTAAGGAAAGAAAAATCGATGGCGCTTATTACTGGTTACATAAGGATGGCCTTCTCTGGTCATCTAGTCAATGATATTCAGCACCTCATTTTGATTTTTTTACTTGGGGAAGTTACACTTCCTCTTTTATCCGAGAGAGATACCATTTTAAAGTTAGAAGAAGCCTCTCTTACAAATTATGCTTGGTTGCTAGATGAGCACGGCAAATGCCTTGGCCCCGTCTTGTTTACACAGAAAGAGAGCGGTACAGCCTATATTTGGGAAAAGTTGAAAAAGTTTAGTGCTTGCTATGTGCCCACCTTCTCTAAAGAAGAAATGCTACAACCCCTCTCTATTGTTGAGCTTCATGCTGCTTCTTCTTCTCATAAGATATCAAGCTTAACCATGTATCCTCCATCGGCAACATTTAATGATTTGTATGTAAAAGGCGTAAAATTTGAGGAAAAAGAGAACCAACCTGAACTCAGACCAGGTTTAAGAGAGTGGTATGGGAGTAATATCTCCCAACTATTAAAGAGATATCCTCTACTACACAACTATGTACGTCTACAGCAGTTGATACACTCTATTCTAGTAGAGCATGATTTTAACCCTGAATATGTATCAACAAGTCGCAGGAAAGGGCTTCGTTACTTAGACCTGAGATATAAGTGTTTTATCGATCATTTTTGTGCTTTAAAAGATAACCCATTTGATAAAGCGACATTCAAGATGATTTTTAGGCAGATATGGGATAGGTACAGAGATGCCGAACATGCCAAGGGTGACTTGGCCGAATCGTTTGAAGAAGAATATGCCAAGTTCTTGTGGAGTGATAGTCCAGAGAAGTCTTACCGCGCCTTAGTTTCGGCTTCCATGCATTATAGTTGTTAGTGGACGCTGTATGGTTACCTAGCGCTCAACTGCCTTTTTGAGTGAGGCTGAACTAACAGAGAGATCAAAAGTATTGTTTTTCGAGAGAAGACGGACTACAAATCGGCCCTAGGTTATTGAAAATATACGGTTTAGTAGTCGTAAACATCCAAACAATGACAACACATTAATCGAATGAAAATTAAAAAATACGTATCTCGTTACTTTTAGTTTTTGTTCCTTTGTATTGTTTTGTTCACATGCCCATCCAAGGGAACAATGCTTCATACTTTCCTGAAAGAATAGCTGGAAGGCAAAGAAATCTGAAAAAACAAGCAGCTAAACGCGCATTTGTTCTACTGGCTATAGCGACCGTTACAGGAATCAGTGCACTTACCTTTCGCTACAAACAGAAAGATACCAAGCAACCCATCCTTTCTGGAGGGAAGCAAAAAAATTTACAAGAAAAAGCATTGGATCGTCTCCCCGCTCCTAAGACGATAGAACTTTCGGAAAAAGAATTTACACCTTCAATAACCATCGAAGACGTAGATCAATCCCGACAAACTACTTCTTCGGATCGTCTTCCCCCTCCTAAGACGAATAACCTTGTGAAAAAAGAATTTACACCTTCAACAACCATAGAAGAAGTAAGTGAATATGCAGACACTCTTGCTGCTCATAAAGTCAGAAAAAACTGTAGCCTCACCGCACAACAGCTTAAATATTTCGAACAGGTTTATGCAGACAAAAAATTTGTATTTGAAAACTTTGAAAAGTTAGATGAAATTTTCAAAAATATCATCTCGGATACGAGGGTGAACCATCTCACCGACCGTATCAAAACAGACTACAATAATGCCTTTATTGCGCAAGCGAAAGCTATTATTGAAAAAGACGGCACTATATATACAACACTAAAAGCGCTAGACAAGTTAATGGATAAAGTGCCTCTTGGTTGCTTTTTTGATAGCAGGCAACCTGTTATGGGGCAGACAAGAAAATACGTAAAAACTAAGTTTGTCTATGAAAACTTTGAAGAAATTATCGAAAATTATAAATTATGTTATGATAATATTTTCAAAACCGTAGGGTCCTTTGACTTCATAGAAACTATTACCAAAAGGTTAGTTGAACAGAAGATAAAAGAATTAGAGAAAGAGAAAAAAAGTGATAAGCTAAAAGAACTTTTTGATGAAATCATCGGGTGGCAATTAGAATTTTTTACAGAAATTTCAGCTATTGCTGCATATAAGGTACGAAAGATCAATGATCTCAAGTAGGCTGACTTGGTATCAGACTTACAAGGGAAGTTGATAACAACAACTTTGCTACGGAGCATCGCAGCTGCATTAGTTAAAGGAAGTTTGTATCTTTGTCTTGACCTTATCGCATTTCTCTTGTATTTTTATAGTATGCAACGTGCCACTCCCCCAAGCCAGACAAAGAAGCCTTTTTTGGAAGGCGACTCCTTTTTAGAGGTGATAGGAGGTCGTGAACACAATCTAAAGAATGTAAATCTGGCCATTCCACACTACCGACTCGTACTTTTCACAGGTGTAAGTGGCTGTGGTAAATCGTCCCTTTTGCACGACATCATCTACACAGGTGCACACTGTCGTTACCTTGGCTTACGCGAGACGAACTACGTCAATCAGCTGATACAGTCCTTGGATCAGCCCGAAGTAGATGAGTTGCGCGGTCTGCAAGCTGTCATTGGGATACGACAAGAAACTACGACGAGTCGTACACCACGCTCTACAGTCGGTACTTCCACCGAGATCACCGCCCTGCTTCGGTTGCTTTTTGCACGGATAGCAGACGCTTACTCCTACTTGAGTGGGGAGAAGATGGTGCGTCAGTCGGACGAACAGATCGAACGCTTTTTAATGCAACGTTTCGAAGGCAAAAAGGTGCTGTTGCTAGCGCCAATGATCAAAAACAAAAAAGGACACTACCGTGAGCTCTTCTCTTCATTATATAAAAAAGGATATCGTCAAGCGCGGGTCAACGGTGTGTTGCGTCCGATCTTGCCTAGCACACGCTTGGAGCGGTATAAAAATCATCACATAGAAGCAGTCGTCGCTGACATGCAGATTGCCCCCAAGGACCTCTCTTCGTTGCGTGAAAAACTCAAAGAGGGGTTAGAGCTTGGTAGAGGCACGCTCATCGTCCATACGGAAGGAAAGAAAGGGACGGACTACTACCTCTCTCGCTTGTTGATGGATCCTGCTACGGGCCTCGCTTATGATGAGGCAACTCCCAACACATTCTCTTTCAACTCCCCACAGGGGGCATGTCCTGTATGTCAAGGTTTGGGCAATGTACAAACGGTGGATGAGAAAGAGCTGATCCCCAACCCTGCCCTTTCTTTTCAAGAGGGAGGGATCCCTTCTCTAAATGTCCAAAAGTACGATGCTATCTTGCAAGAGATCAGCTTTTTCCTTGAAGACCATGGCTATACGCTCTCCACACCTATTCAACAGATTAAAAGAAAAGATTTGGATAAGTTGCTCTATGGCGGGTTAGACCCTATTGAGGTGGTGAAGACACGTTCCTTAGGCCTTGTCTCCTACCTTTTAGAACATCAGTCAACGAAAAAGATGGAGGAGGAGCTTTTGGTGCGTCAAGTGTGTCCCTGTTGTGAAGGTAAGCGACTCAAAAAAGAGGCACTCCACTTTAAAATAGATGGAAAAAATATTGCAGATCTCTCTTTGATGGACCTAAGGATGCTCTACGAATGGTTTGAAAAGCTGTCTGGGCATCTTACTTCAAGACAACACAAAATCGCTGATGAGCTTTTAAAGGAGATACGCACGCGCCTTCGGTTACTCTTACATATCGGACTTGATTACCTTCACCTCTTCCGGCCTGTCCAGACACTCTCAGGGGGAGAAAACCAACGTCTACGACTGGCTACACAGATAGGTACGCAGCTCGTAGGCGTGATGTATATCTTGGACGAACCTAGTATTGGCCTCCACCAACGTGACAACGAAAAGCTTATTCAAGCCCTCAAGTCATTGCGTGACCTTGGTAACAGTGTCCTCGTGATCGAACACGACAAAGACACGATGCTAGCTGCCGACTACCTCATAGAAATAGGCCATGGCGCAGGTCAGCATGGGGGTAAGATCGTCGCCCAAGGCATTCCCAAAGACTTTCTCAAACAGAAAAGCACGACGGCCGACTACCTAACAGGCAAGCGTTCCATCCCTGTCCCACAAGAAAGAAGGAAAGGCAATAGCCATCTGCTGACATTGAAAGGCTGCAGTGGACACAATCTAAAAAACGCCTCCCTGACCCTTCCCCTTGGTAAGTTCATCACTGTCACGGGAGTCAGCGGTAGTGGCAAGTCTACGCTGATCAACCGTACGTTGCTGCCTGCCCTATATGAACACCTTGGCCTCAAAACAAAGAGCCCACTTCCCTACGAAAGCATCGATGGACTTGCGCACATCGACAAAGTTATCCAAGTAAGCCAGTCTCCTATAGGACGTACGCCAAGGTCAAATCCAGCAACTTACACAGGGCTCTTTACCTCTATCCGAGACCTCTTTGCTCAACTGCCTGAGTCAAAAATCAGGGGATACAAAGTCGGTCGCTTCTCTTTCAATGTCAAAGGCGGCCGCTGTGCTACCTGCCAAGGAGGGGGCATCAAACTTATTCAAATGGACTTTTTGCCGAACACACGCGTCCCGTGCGAAACATGCGAAGGCCGACGATACAACAGAGAAACCCTAGAGATCCACTACCGAGGCAAGTCCATTGCCGATGTTCTGTCCATGACTGTAGAAGAAGCGCTCGCTTTCTTTGAAAAACATCCCAAAATACACCAAAAAATCAATGCACTCATGCAAGTAGGCTTAGGCTATATTACCCTTGGGCAACATGCTACCACGCTCTCAGGTGGAGAGGCTCAACGCGTCAAACTGGCTACAGAACTAGCTAAAAAAGATACAGGTAAAACCCTCTATATCTTGGACGAACCTACTACAGGACTCCACTTTCAAGATATCCACCAACTCCTAAAGGTACTACACAAGCTTGTCGAAAAAGGCAATACCATCATTGTCATCGAACACAACCTCGATGTCATCAAAGTGGCTGATCATATCATTGATCTTGGCCCTGAAGGAGGGGGCGATGGAGGAAGTGTAGTAGTGACAGGTACGCCTGAGGAGGTGGCCAAACACCCTATAAGCCATACAGCGCGTTTCCTACGCAAAGAACTTGAAGGGTAAATGAAGCTGTTCACCCCTCCAAGTACTTTACCTATTTGAAGTATGATATCTCGATACGACGGATGATTTAGTCGACAAACTGGGTCGAGAGATTTAAAGATTTCGTGGAATATGAAAAAAGTGAATTGGCAAGGAAACAAAAAAAAGAGGACAAAAAAGAAGAAAGAGAAAACTTCATCGAATACCTTAACGAATCTGGGCGAAATTCTCCATCCATAGCGATCTTTGATCGTTTGGGTGGCGATGGATAGCCCTTTTTTAGTGACTTCCTTGTTTTTGTATATACTCAGTGAGCACAGAAAGAGGAGCA
>JBCCFU010000060.1:0-7784 GCA_039029575.1 Bacteroidota bacterium
AAGAAGTAGAAATCGTAGGTATCAAAGAAACTAGTTTAAAAGTCGTTGATAAAATATTCATCAAACCAGGGCGGTATCGATATAAGCTTCTCTTCCCCAATGATGAGATCAAGTTTACCATGGAAGATCAGCTCCTTTCAGTAGTCGCAGGAGGACAGCACAAACAAAAGGAGTATGAGAAAGGCGTACAGGCACTGGTTGGAGGGGATTTAGAAAGTTTTTTTATCTTTTTGAAAAATTTCCTACAAACCGTACCCAGCTTTCGAGATACCAAAGGAGCCTATAGAGAACAGTTTTTCAATAGATTGGTGCTAGGAATGACTATTGCAGTGACTGATACCCATACGACCACGTCAAGTAGAACCACGGTTTTAGGTGAGTACGACATTGCTTTGGAGCCCAAAGAGCGCCATGGCAAAGGATGGATTATCGAACTCAAAGTCGCAAAAGAAGCAAACAAGCTCAAAGCTGAGGCAGAAAAAGGACGTGCACAGGCGATGAAAAAGAAGTATGCTACCGATATGCAAGCAAGAGGCGTGAAAGAAATAGGTTATGTCGGCATCGCCTTTTGTGGTGATGAACTGGCTATGGCATTCGATGAAGGTACTTATCTGAGTACGGAAACACTCTCTTTCTAAATGGGGTCTTCTGAACAAAGCCAGATTTGATCAATGACCTAGGGCGCCCTTCTTTCAGTTGTAGGTAGACTCTTTCCCTAGAAAGGCGAAATGCTGGTGACTTAAAGCCTCCTCTTCTTTTTTCTTATATCCAAAACATCGTAGCTAAGATAGATAGAATGATAGCAGGCGCTGTCCAACGGATATGCCAGGCCCAGACTTTTTCTATTTTTTGAAAAAGAGGCGCTTGGACAGAGAGTTCCTCTACCGCTTTCTTCGTTCCCCATACCCAACCTACGAAGAGGGTAATCAGAAGTCCACAGCAGACCATGCCGACACTACCCCAAAGAAAGTCCATGATGTCACAAAAGCCTTTCTTGCCAAGGAGCGTCATCTCTGAAAGCCCTGAGTGACCACCTTTAGAATAGAGTGAAGGGATGCCCGAGAGCAGCGCGGCTAAGCTGATGCATAAGACACTCTTGCGTTGAGAAAGCGAGGTCGTTTGGCTGAGTCCGTGGCTAGCAACATCGAGGAGCGTGATACATGTCGTCAACCCTGCAATCGCTAGGATGATAAAGTAGAGAGCCAGGAAGAAGCTGCCCCCCTCCATCTTTTGAAAGATAGAAAAGAGCGTGTTGTAGATTAGCCCCATCCCTTGATCCGCCTCTTGCCCTGTGACATGCGTGGCAGGAATAATAATTAATCCCGCCAAAAAAGCAACAGACGTGTCTAGTATCGTGATATAAGAAGCTGAGAGAGGGAGACTCTCTTTCTTAGAAGAGAAGCTACCATAGGTCAAAAGGACTGCCTCGCCGATACATAGGGAGAAGAAAGCTTGTGAAAGAGCGATAAAGAGAGAGTTCGGTCGTAACTTAGAGAAGTCAGGTTTGAGATAGTATACCAGGCCGTCAAAACTGCCTGGTAGGGACCATACTTTGATGATCAATAATATTTGTATGATGAAGAGGGCGGGCATGACGAACTTGCTAAACTTTTCAACACCTTCGTTGAGTCCCTTGCTTACAGTCCAAGTGATCAAGGCGTAGAAGGCGAGCAAGAGAGCCAGCACATACTGGGGCTGGCTAGTGACGAGCTCATAGGTTACCGTCTGGGTGGTATCAAAGCTTTTCATCACAAAAGCGAGCGTCCAAGCACATATGACTGCGTAGTAGCTTAGGACTGCAAAGGCGATGAGTGCGCTAAAGATACCTACATATCGCCAATAGGTTGCTTTAGGAACCACTTTTTCAAAACTTCGTATCGGTGCAGTGCCAGCTGCACGGCCGAGGGAGAGCTCTGCCAGCATCAACGGAAGGCCGAAACAGACGATACAGCCTAGGTACAAGAGCAAAAAAGCACCTCCTCCATGTTCGGCTACTAATTGAGGGAAACGTTGTAAGTTACCCAAGCCGACGGCAGCACCTGCAGCCGTCATGATGAAACCCAGTCGAGAACGCCAATGGGGGGGGGTATGTGAGGTAGGTTTTTCTCGGTCTGGTGTAGGAGGGGTAGACATAACGTGATGAAGATGTGGTAAAGGGGGCAAAGATACATATAATAAGGCCAGATTACGAATTCGCCTCTTTTACCTTGCTGAGGATGGCCTCCTGAAATGCCGTATTGGCTTCCAACGCTTGACAAGCTGCCATGCGTCCTTGGCCTAGCTTGTGGTCTTCGTAGGTAAACCAAGCGCCCGATTGCTTGATGATGCCGTGAGGAAGGGATAAGTCGATGATTTCACCTCCTCGCGAGATGCCTTGCCCGTAGATAAGGTCAAATGTAGCTACCTTAAAAGGAGGAGCTACCTTGTTTTTAACAACTTTTACTTTGGCGCGGTGACCTATTGTCTTTTCCCCTTGCTTAAGAAGAGCCGCTTTTCGGATATCTAGCCGTACAGAAGCATAGAAACGCAACGCCTGACCGCCTGGTGTCGTCTCTGGGTTACCAAAAGGCACCCCTATCTTCATGCGTAGCTGGTTGATAAACAGACAGATGGACTCCGTCTTATAAGTATGACTCGTTAGCTTTCGAAGGGCTTGCGACATTAAACGTGCCTGAGAGCCTACTTGCGTATGTCCAACTTCCCCCATCAGCTCACTTTTGGGGAGCAACGCTGCTACTGAGTCTATGACGACAATCTGGATGCCTTGAGACTGAATCATCTGGTTGGCTACTTCCAAAGCTTGTTCTCCGTAGTCTGGCTGTGAGACCAACAGACTCTTCGTATCTACCCCCAAAGCTTGCGCATATGTAGCGTTGAAAGCGTGCTCTGTGTCAATTAACAAAGCTTGTCCACCTTGCTTTTGTACCTCTGCGATACAGTGGAGGGAGAGCGTGCTTTTTCCCGATGCCTCCGGGCCATAGATCTCCACAATGCGCCCATGAGGTAGCCCTCCTATACCCAAAGCATCGTCTAAAAGAAATGAACCTGTAGAGCTGCACGGAATGTCTCTCCTTGTTCCTTCACTCAACTTCATGACGATCCCTTGTCCGTACTGTTTTTCAAGAGAGGTGAGTGCTGCCGACAGCGAATGTGAGGTAGATGATTTTTGAACTGCCATAATAAAGTAGGTTGATAGGCACAAGGTAATATGCCTATCACAAGTAAAGCAAGGAATTCCCAGTATCATGTGGGAGCCTTACTTTTTAGAGTGGCGGGATCAGCAAGTTGTTAATATTCTTGTCTTCACTGTCTAATACTTCCTTTACTTTGGCTATGGATTTTCTCTCTTCTTCATTACTAGGCTCTTTTTTTACCTCTTGCTCTAACTTTGCCTTTAATATATTTTCAGCATTTTCATTAAGTACTTCCCCTTTGTCGTCCGTTAACTTATAAGCTACGCGAAATGCTTTTTCCATATTCACCGAAAACGGACTGTGGCATGTTGGACATTTATTAAAATTTATTTTGATGGCATCTTTTATACATAGTAAGCAATAGCAAGTTTTCTGCTGACAACAGGTAGAACGGACAGGGATATTTGTCTCTTCTCTACACAATACACATTGTGATTTTTTTATCGTTTGTTCGTCTGATTTATAAGGTATTACTTTCCGCCCTCTTCTTGTATTGGTGTATTGTTTGAGATAAAGGCCACTGGGTTTTACCCAAAAAGTTTCATCGATCTCTTGCTCTGTGACAGCTCCACTGGGCAAAAACTGGTTAGGAACATGAGGAAGCGGCTCCTCCGTTTCTGAATCCCAGTCCTCCTGCCAAACATCACCAAGGTCATTGGGTGACCTGTTGTTAGGAAACAAAAAGAGAAAATAATTATTTTGTGGAGACGACTGCGGATTGTCTGGTGTTATATGTTCTGAAACAGATTCACTTCCTGTGGAAAACTTACCAAAGGTCACCAAGACTAGACCTAATACAGGAGGAATGATGTAGGGAGTATTCAAGTTGAGCCATGTTCGCTTTTTTTTCTTTGACTTGATGTAACTTGGTGCTACATATCTGTGGGGCTCCTCTCTAAGGCTGACCTGAGAGGCTTTAGACTCCGTCAAAAAGAGTGTCATGGGCAGCCATATGTACCTTTTGAAGTTCATAATAAAAATTGTATGCTTATAATAAGATAAATGTAATAAATATTTCGTTAAAAAAGGCCCACTTATTTTTGTTACTTTTATTAATAGGTCTTATTGTAGTGAAAAAGTTGTATTGTATACTTTTTTTGGCATCCAAGGGAGAAAATAACAAAGTCAAAAATACTTTAAAGGCATTCTTTCGTCAAATTTAATCGATAATTGTTGGGCAACCAGTTATTGATCAACTTGTTCTAATACTACCAAATTCGTGCACTTTTCGCGACAACGAAAAACTTTGACGGATTATACCTTTTTTTGTATGCGTCGTAGGCATCCTTAAATTTAAAAATCTCCTGATATTTTAAACCACATGCTTCGAAAGAGTTTAGTATGAATTCAAAACTATCTTTCTCAGATGCGATCTTTTCGACTATCTCTGTTATAGTTTCTTCTATCTTTTTGGTAAAGCAATTAATTTCATTGTGTTCTTTTTCTAACTGTTGTATCCTATCTTTAATGCCTTTGATCCAATCAGCATTTTGCTTTTGTTTCTTTTCTTTTTGGGAATTAAATATAAAAATTAGTGTAGGATTGTTATCTAAACGTTGTTTCGTTTTTTCAGGAAGTTCCTTTATTAACTCAATGGTGGGCTTCGACAATTTCTTTTGATTTTTCTCTAGATCTAAAAATCTCTTTCTCTTTTCATCTATAGTTTTAGTAATGTATTTCAATCTGTTTTCACATTTTCCGCCCCATTTTTTTTTCCATTCTTCTATCTTACTTAATGTGTTCAAAAGCTTTAGGCCCTGCACTACTATGAGAGCGTATTTTTCTATATTTTTTCTATCACTTATAGATCCGATAAATACATCTTCTGAAAACTCTACAGTCCCCGTTGAATTTTTGATATTTTTCAAAAGCGTGTTCAGCTTTTTTTGATAATCATCGTCGCATTGAAGATCAAATGCCACGAAATGCTTTTCCAAAAAGCCTTCTTTTTTCTTTATCTCGTTGGATATCGCCTCATAAAAATTTTTTATATCTTTCTTATCTTTTTGGTATTTAAAGGCTTTTCTACAAAGTTGAAACATTGTTCTAACTAAACTAGTATTTGTCTTTTTTCCTCCCTTAGAAAATACAAAGAATATACTATCTTTGTGCTCGATAGGGTCTTTGATAATGTTGGGAAAGACTTCCCACAGATCTGGTATGTGGATAGTACTTCCTCTTGTCGGTACAGTTAAAACTATCACAAGCGCTTTGACACCACCTTTTATTGCTTTTTTGTGGGCGTAGGAGGTATGCAATTTGTATTCGATACTTCTTGTATCAGAGAATCCTGGAAGGTCCAAGAAGAACATATCTTCTTCCTCGAATTTGTGGCAACTAGGGTGTGTGGTTCCAGAGTCAAGGCCATGTACTATTTCGGGGCCTTTATTTTCTTCTTTGACATCAAACTTTTCTACATCGTAGACGGTTCCGTCACTGTCTTTTTCTTTTGTTACTTTTTTTTCAATATTTTTCATAAAAGCATTGATTAAAGTGCTTCTTCCATTCCCTGATTCACCGATGACAGCTACTGCCTTTTTCTTTTTTTCCTTGCCTAGTGTTCGGTTTATTTTTTCTACCACTTCATTTGTTTTTTTAAAGAGTTCTTCCAGCTTCTTTTTTTATTCTCCATTAAATTTATAACTTGATTTTGTTAGCATTTTTCCAGCCTCATCTAAATGTTTTTTTAGTTTATTGAAGCTTATGGGCTTTGCATAAGGTACAGTGGGATCTTGAGACAATGAATCTTTAGGAGAGAGAGGGTATTGCTTTTGCAAAATTGTTTTAAAAAGGTCATTATCTGTATTTTGAGATTTTATCTCTTCCTTAGGTCGATTCTCGGGCTGTGTTGCTTGTTGAAACGGACTTGGATTTTCATCATCCGTGTTTTGTGAGTCATTGTTAAACCTATTGTCGTCATCGCTATAACCTTCTCCTAAGTTATTTTTTCTAGTGTAGAAGTAATAGCCCCCTCCGCTTATGATCATGAAAGTCGTCAAGCCGGTCACTGAACGGATTAAAAGTTTTTTTTGTTTTTTCTCACGGTTGGCATTTTTTATTCTGGGTTGAGGCCTCGAAGCATGAGGCTTAGGGTTTGTGCTAAACAAAGAGATACTCAGCCCCAAGTATATAACCGTTCTTTTGAAAGAAGTGAAAAAATGCATAGAAAATTTATAAATGAAATACTCTTGTAGAGAGACCAAGGTTCCTAAAGCAAAAAAATAGGAACTTTTTTGAATACTATAATAGGGTAAAGTTAAGAAAAAAATATATAAGAAATAAAATCGATGAAATTAATATTTATTAGATCTGATAAATATTGCGTTAAAAAAAGCTCACTTATTTTTGTTAATTTCATCCAAACGTCTGCCAGTAGGGAAAAAAGGTTAGATTAGCTACTTTTTTAGTAGCCAAGGAAAAAAATAATAAAGTCAAAAAATACTTCATTTTGACAAAAAATAAAACAACATATACGCATACATTCAGGAGAAAAGCCTTTTAAATGTGCACTATGTGAAAAACGATTTAGTAAAAAGAAGGATTTAACTAGCCACCAGAAAAGATCATTCAAAAAATTTACTATTGTGATTTTATGAAGAAAGAAGAAAAAATATCCGACCTAGGGGACACAAAAAAATGTTAGAGAATTTTAGGTAAAAAATATTAAATTTATCGATTATATTTTTACTATATTTAAGCCACTCTTTATGAAAAAAATAATATTATCAGTAACTTTTTCACTTCCTCTCCAAGCAGCTTCAAAACCCATTCCAATGCCTTCTTCGGCTACTTCTATGACAAATAGTGGGAATGTATGGTCTGAAGCTAGGATCGTCAAAATAGAGGAGAGCAAAAGTAGTCAATCCCCGGCAGAGATGAATACGGATATTCTGTATGAAGAACTGTCCGATTTAAGTAGTAAACTGAACGATTTATTACAAAAAAGGGATGCTTTTAAGCAGAGACATCCCATGATATTAGATATAGCATCCAGCAATAAGATGCCTAATGACCTTTTTGGATACCGCTTAAAGTTAGCATGTAAACTTTTTTTGTACGCCTGTTCCATTGTGGCGGGTAGTTCTGCGGTAGGAGCTTTAATAGGTACTATACCAGCGCCTGGATACGGAACGGCTATAGGGGCTTTTGTCGGTGGTTTGATAGGAACAGCTATTTCTAAGGTTATTGAGATGTATGCTAGCTCGATAGATCCGTCGGTTACCGATATCACAGAAAAAGATGCCGTTAAGAGAATTTTAGAAGAGATGGGCGACCTGACACCCGAAGAGTATATTGAAGAAAAAGAGAAAGCTTTACAAGAGATGGCGAGTTTAGTAAGAAAGGCTTTCCTAAATTCTTTTGGCCTTCAAGTTTTCTCTGCTCTATTGAATATACTCTTCGGGTGTCAGGTCGCCCATCTCTTCGTCAACCTCGTGGGCGGTAGGTGGCTGGCCGAGGAGGTGCTGGAGCAGTAGCCGGTAAGCCCCCTCACCTGCCGATAGGTCAGGGCTGAATCGCAAAGTGACCCATGCCTTGAGCCCATCTGGTCCGTCACCTTGTCCCATACCTGTGACCTGACATAGCAGCATC
>JBCCFU010000061.1:0-7778 GCA_039029575.1 Bacteroidota bacterium
CATAAATATAATAAAAGAATATGAAAAGAAGTATATAAAAAAATATCCGTCAAAAGACGGATGGGAGTTTGAAAAACTCAGTTATTATAATAAAGAAGATAAATATTCTTCCTATCAGCTTGATCCTAGTTATGATAATTTCGACAAAGAACGGATTATTTCTGATTGGCGTATAAAGGAGTTTACTAATATAACCCCCATATTTGAACTTAAAAAATCCGAAAAAGAAATAGAAGTCACTTTTTGTCTTCATCAAAAAAATGGTATAGGTTTTAGCGAATTTCAAGTGTTTAAGGTAAACACCAAAGAATCTATAAAGAATATAAAAAAAATCATAAACAAAAATTGGAATAATAAGAATGAACAACTACCCGAGAAATATAGCCTTTTTTCTGATAACTTAATGGAGGAAGATAAAAGCCTTTCCAGCTATGGAATAGATGGAATAAGTAAAGGGAGTCCTTCAAACCCAGTGTCATTATTTCCACTAGAAGATGACGACTCAGGTAAAGAAATAGCCGTAAGTTTTTGCATTAAAAAACAGACTGGAGAGATATCTGAAAAATTTCAAACCTTTTTGGTAAACACCAAAGAATCTATAAAGAATATAAAAGAAATCATAAACAAAAATTGGGATGATGAGAATGAACAACTACCCGAGAAATATAGCCTTTCTTTTCATAAAAAAACACTGGAAGGAACCCAAACGCTTTCCGACTATGGGATAGAAGCGGGTGCTACGGTGTTTTTAGTACCGGAAACTATCAAAGAAGACAACGATTCAGGTAAAGAAATAGAAGTCACTATCCGAGTATTAAAAGCTAATACTCTCAATGGTAAAGAACTTACTAAAACCATCAAGTTGAACGAGAAAGACGCGGTTCAGGACATGAGAGAAAAAATAAAGAAACAATGGGATATTATGCCACCAGCCGAACAACAAAGATTGTTTTTTCAAGGAGTTTTTCTGGAAGATGGTAGAGGAATTTACTCATATAATATAAAAAACAAAAGTGTAGTAATTCTAGAACCACATAACTACAAGATTCAGGTACAAACGGATCAAGAGGAAGGTTCAGGTAAGAAAAAGCCAGGCGATAAGGGAAAAAATGATGGCATAGGAGGAGCTTGGGTTATAATTCCAGCAATCACAGTCACAGTCATCGTAGTTTTTGGTATTTTCCTCTTCTTAAAAAAGAGGAAGAAGGCCAACAAAAAATAATTATGTTTCCCCGTGAAGTCGTAACTGACCTTTTATAAGGTGTTGTCCCTAACTAAAATTTGTTATCATAGTTGCAAAAAAGGCCTTTGTATTTCTCCATCTTGCCCATCAACATCGCCGCGTTATCAGGAGGTTGTATGCATCTCGTGCCTTTCAATGCTTCTTTCATGGTTATGTGTGAGTACCTGTTCTCATGGAACTTGAAAAGTCTTTTGGGTACTGTTCAGAATCGTTGAATTAAGAGTCCACCAACTCTCGTAAAATTTTAACTCATAATTTTTTTTTTTATTTTTTTGCTTAATTGATTGTATTACCAGAATTGTGGTTTAAAAACTTCTCCAACGTCTGGGCGTGATTGCATAATTTTTCTTACGAATAGAAATCTTTGATATTCTGCATCCATCATAAACCTTCTCTTAACGTGCTTATAGCCTTCTAAGTTATTTATCATTTTGAAGGCCAAGAGAATTATGGCATAGGTCATAGTTTTATGTACATAATTGATTCTATACCTTTTTCCGTTCTATTAATAAGATGTGAGAAATGTAGTTCTTGTTTTAGAAATCTAAAAAACACCTCTATTTTCCATCTTTCCCTATATATTTCTGTGATTTTTTCTGCTGAAACTCGCTTTTCGCCCCAAAATTTTCAAAATTTTTATTACCAAATACCCCTAGAACTCGCCCCCCTTTTCAGGAGGTAAAAGCTTTTAAATATAAATGAAAGGGGATACGCTTACTATCTTTGATATAGCGGAAAAAGTTTAAAAAACATATTATTATCCTATCTTTAGAAAGATACCAACCAATACATAGAATGAAAAACCTCAACAGTAGCCAAATCAGTGGAGAAGATATAGATCACTTAGGACTTGTAGCAGGAGTAATCAAAAAAACAAAACTCATCGAACGAATAGATAATTAGGAAACTTCTTCACATATATACTGTTATCGACTCGTACCGTCCCATTTTCATCATATTCGACATTTTTAGCCACTATTTCTATTTTATCATTTGATCTCCCCATACTTTTAATGCTATTTATCAAGATCGATAGAGAATAAGAAAGGCTATTTTTGAGCAATACTTTTGTTTCATAATGATTTCTATAAGTTTATTGAAGAGTAGCAAAGATAAAGCATTTATTTTCTGCGTGTCCTCTTACCCTTGCGACGAGGAGGAGCTTCTTCGATGATTTTTTTGCATGCTTCCAAGGTAAGTTTTTCCGCATCTACATCTTTAGGGATCTTGTAGTTGCCACTGTCAGCTTTGATATAGGGGCCAAAGCGGCCTTTTCGAACTTCTAGGGTAGGCTCTTCTGGGAATTTTTTCAAGAGACTTTGGGCGGCTTCTACTCTCTTTGCTTTGATGACTTCGATAGCTTCAGCCTCTTGGATGGTGTATACGTCGTGGGTATCATCGAGGGAGTAATATTTCTTTTCCCCTTCAAGGTATAGGTAAGGGCCGTAACGACCTCTTTGTGCGATGATGTTACTTCCTTCAAACGTACCTACCGTTCGAGGCAGTTGTAGAAGGAAGAGGGCATCTTCTAGGGTGAGGGTTTCAAGGAGTTGACCAGGGCGTAGGCTAGCAAAGCGCGGTTTCTCTTCGCCTTCTACGATCTCGCCGAGCTGCACAAGAGGACCTGATCGTTTGCTAAGGCGTGCATAGACCGTCTTTCCGCTCTTAGGATCTTTTCCCAGCGTATGTACCAGCTCTACCCCAGCATCTTGCTCACTGGCCTTTTTGACTTTAGGTTCAAACTGTTTGTAAAACTCTTCGAGCATCTTTTGCCATTTTTGTTCTTTATGAGCCACTTTATCAAGCTTTTCCTCCATATGTGCTGTAAACTCGTAGTTCGTGATATCGCTAAATTGCTTGACGAGATAGTCTGTCACCGAGAGCGCTATGTCTGTAGGGAAGAGTTTATTTTTTTCACGGCCAAAGATCTCTTTTTCTTCTACTTGGGTGATTTTTCCATCGGTAAGAGTGATGGTCTGGTAGCCACGTTCTCGACCTTCTCGTGATTCGCGAATTACATAGTTTCGTTTTTGGATTGTGTCGATAATGGGGGCATAGGTTGAGGGACGTCCGATGCCTTTGGCTTCGAGTTCACGGACAAGGCTTGCCTCCGTATAGCGTGCAGATGGTTTGCTAAACTGTTGACGTGCTTGCATGAGTGTCAGGGAGAGCATTGTGCCTTTTTCAACTTTGGGCAAGGCTTTTTTTGCCTTTGTAGCCGTTTCGTCATAGAGGACGAGAAAGCCGTCGAAGGTGACAATTTCACCTTTCGCGAAGAAGATATGGTCACTGGTGTTAGGCTTGATGTGTACTGTCGTTCGTTCAAGTTGTGTGCTCGCCATCTGGGAGGCAAGTGTACGCCGCCAGATGAGCTGGTAGAGGCGCTGTTGGTCTTTTTCCTTGGAGATGACCTTTTTTTTGATGTCCGTAGGGCGGATCGCTTCATGGGCTTCTTGGGCACCTTTGGTCTTGGTTTGATAGTGGCGTAGATGGTGATATTCCTTGCCATAGTTTTTTACGATCTCTTTTTCAGTTTGAGATAATATTTGTTCTGATAGGGTGACCGAGTCGGTACGCATGTAGGTGATATGCCATGCTTCATACAGTTGCAGTGCGAGCACCATGGTACGTGCTACGGAATAGCCAAGCTTCTGGCTTGCTACTTGTTGGAGGGTAGAGGTAGTAAAAGGTGCTGAAGGATTTTCCGTGCCTTTCTTGGTACGGATGTCGGTGATGGTAAAAGTTGCCTTTTGGCAATTCTTAAGAAGTGTATGTGCTTCTTCGTAGGAAGGTAGGCTTTCTTTGAGACCTCCTTCAAGTTCAAGGCCGCCTGCTAACCCAAAAGTAGCTTTCACTTGATAGCTTTCTTCAGGGGTAAAGTGCAAAATTTGCCGCTCACGTTCTACGACAAGTCGTACGGCAACAGTTTGTACGCGACCGGCTGAAAGGCCTGGTTTTATCTTTCTCCAAAGCAGTGGCGAGAGGTCATAACCCACGAGTCGGTCGAGGATACGGCGTGCTTGTTGAGAGTGAACAAGGTCCATGTCTATCTTGCGTGGATGGGCGATGGCTTCTTGGATAGCTTGGGCGGTGATTTCACGGAAGACGATGCGTTTGACCTGCTTTTCATTCAATTCTAAAGCTTTTTCAAGGTGCCAAGCGATCGACTCTCCTTCCCGGTCATGGTCGCTAGCTAGCAATACTTCATTGACTTTTTTTGCCAACTTGCTCAGCCGAGCAACGACATCTTTCTTGTCTTCATTGATGACGTAATGGGGCTGAAAGCCTTTTTCAACATCAACGGCACGCTCTTTTTTAGGTAGGTCGCGCACATGCCCATAACACGAGACTACCTCGTAGTCTTTGCCTAGGTAATTTTGAATGCTCTTTATCTTGCCGGGTGACTCTACGATTACGAGCTTGGAAGTGGAGGTAGCCATAGTAATATAGTTTTAAGGGGCAAAAATACATTTTTTCTTTGACAATACCGCTTCTTAACTCGATGATTCCGAATCGCTTTACGATGAACGAAAAAGAAAAGCCTTTGATTTCAGTCATCGCTTCCTTTCTGGTTTTATCATAAGTTTCCAGTTTAGCAAAAAAAACGCTAAACTTTGCACGACGAAATCTTTTTTATTTTTTATATTCCGAAAATGGTAACCGTCAATCTTCAGAGAAAGTGAGGACAAACTCCGTGAAGCTACCTTCCCCTTGTCTCGAGTGGGTCTCAACCTTGATCCCCGAGGCATCGAGTATCAGCTTCACAAAGGCAAGGCCTACACCCTTATTTTTCTCATCTCCCGTAGAGAATCGAAAGTTAAAAATATAAGGAAGCATTGTAGCAGGCATGCCTTTCCCATTGTCTCGTACACGTATCTGCCTTTTCGATCCATCGATTTCGATGACCATCTCAGTAGCCAACCCATGCTTGAATGCATTGGTGAGGAGATTGAGGATCACTTTGAGAAAGAAAGGACGGATGAGCATCGCTTGAAAGTCTTTTTTGCATTCGACCCTTACCTTGACTTGAGCAGTGTACCTTTTAGGAAGTGTCAGCACAATATAGTCAAAAAGTGATTTCATGTATACCTTCTCTCGTGGCACTTGTGCGATCTCTTTGCCTATCAACGTCTCAAAATGAAAAAAGTCTCGCTTTACTTCGTTTAGCGCATCGTTTATTTCTTTGATCCCGTTGCGGATAGCTTTCGCGTTCTTTTCTGGCACAAAGAAACCAAGCTCACCCGCTTCATTTTTAATGGGTGAGAGCTTGGTGACTGCTTCTTCTTGGATGCCTGACTGAATAGACACCTTGTTAAGAGGCTGACGGGCTTCATGGGTGACGGCATGACCAAACACTTTTTTTAGATAGAGCTGTTGAGATATGTAGTTTTCAAAATGGTTACCAAAGAAAAGGACAAATAGTATTAGTATAGCCAAGCCAATATAGCCCCAAACATGCACTTCATGCCAGAGGTAAGCAGGCAGGTGACCGTGCATTGCATACCATGTCCCCCATGCCAGCGCAACCCCCAAAAAAGTCATCCAGACAAAGGCACGACTGCTGACCAAATAAGAAAGAAAAGCAAAGCTTACGATGAATAAAACAATATGAGATAACCTTTCATGCGATTGCAAAAAAACCAACGTACCCCCTAGAGGCAAGGTAAAGAAAAGGGTAGCAAACCAATACAAAGGAAAATAAAACTTAAGACGCAGCGACCATATCCCTTGTAGCATCAGCCCCACGCATAAACAAATACCTACAAAATAGATCGACATGATAAAATTAATAGTCGTATCATCTTTGCTCATCCCCGCACCACTACCGAGTCCATAGAGGAAAAACATAAAAATGCTAAAGACAAGGGCATGGGCAGGCCGACGACCTGTTTCTTGCCGAGTAATTTCGGGTAGGTTAAAAGTAGCCTTTCCCCACCCAACGACGGCTTCTTTTATACCTTGCCAACTGAATGTCACCGTCCTGTGGAAGGTATAGTTTTTACCACGCTTGACCAAGGCAATGCCTTGGTTGACGTAGATGTGGGTGATAAAGTAGGCGACCAGAGCGAGGGGCAGGGCGATGAGAAAGTAGTCGTAGTCTACTCTATGCTTTGAGGCTTTACTCCATGAGAAAATGAACTTTTGTCCATAAAATACGGAGAGGTAGGTTGTTACAAAGCTAACAAAAGAACGTTTGTCAGTCTTAAAACCCATCACACCTAAAGTAAAAGGAATCGTTATAATCACTTGTAAACCTATGAGAGGGTACACAAACTTTTGTCTGATGTAGCGAACACTTGTATAGTCTATTTGTGATCCTATGACTACCGCTGCTATACCGATGATCAGAACGCTTAATTTTGCATAATTGACTTGCCTACGTTCATCTATTCCTTCCTTTTTCAGCAGGTTTTGTATAGGCGCGAACACATCCTTGACAGCAGTGATCCCCATGGTATGCAATAACGAGTCCATGGTAGAGAGTAAGATGCCTATAACTCCTAAAGCAATAAGGTCAACGGTACGAGGGTGACTTTCAAATAAGTTTTTGACGAGATGAATGAATACATTTTTGTTCTTTGCTAATGTCCATGCTTCATTCTTGATGATACCAAAGAGACCTACGATCATAAACATTGTAAAGATAATCGCATACACTAGCGGACTAGTATACCAGGTTTGGCTTACCTTGACTTTATCCTTGACCATCAACATCCGATGTACCAACGGAGGAGACATAAAGAGATAAAAGGAAAGCGTACCATAACCAAAGTCTGCTCTTATGTGTCGCCAAAGATCAGGACGTTTTAAAAAAGCTAGTTTGTCAGGATATCCATCGCCTACCTCTCTAACCAATGCGACCATCCCACCAGTTTGTGCCATTATTCTTTGTACTACCCAGAACAACACCGTCAGGATCATCACCAACTGCAACACATCGGTATAGCTCACAGAGCGCATCCCTCCCAATGTGCTATATAGTACTACCATAATGCCAAAAAATAATACCCCCATGGTAAGCGGCATACCCAACAGCTCTTTGCTGATAATCCCAATGGAGCTAATGAGTGGAATCAGCAAGGACAAGGAAAACAAACAGTGCATTATACCTGTCAATAACTGGGCTCCTTTTCCATACAGTTCTTTCATCACCCCCCCAAAAGTAGGTGCTTCATAAAAAACCAAACGTGGGGCTATTATAAACCCAATAAAAAACATCGAAATCACGTAGCGGGCCAAACTTAGATAAAATGTTATGATACCATAATGAAGAAAACCATCTACCCAGCTCAGCTCCCTATCAGATACAATCGTCGCTAAAATTGTCATAATCAGCACCCCCGATGGCAAGCTTCTACTCGCCATCGCGTAATCTTCAAAGCTGCCCGCTTTTGCTTTTCTGTGCGCCCACCAGCCAACGGCAAGGTTGATGGATACAAAAACAAGGATAAGCGGATGTTGTAAAAAAGGCTGCATATAGGTCATGATTTAAAGATAAATGGTAAATTTTTATTGGATTTATTATTTCTACGCA
>JBCCFU010000062.1:0-7770 GCA_039029575.1 Bacteroidota bacterium
AGAAACATCTACAAACCTTTATTGATGCATATAATTATGCGCAACCTTTGAAGGCTCTCAAAGGTCTTTGTCCGTATGAAAAAGTTTGTTTATTTTTGGGCAGTGACAAAGGAAAATCTTCGATAAATAAAAGCTATAAGTTACTGAAACCTAACAACAGCATATTGAGTTTTATCTAGTTGGATCTTTATTTCTATTTTCCATAGTTAAAATATTTAATAACACGACTTTCACGTCGCATCACACAAAATTTGATGGTACCCTTTTTTACCGATAATCTCACTTTAAATCATCCTATAGAAGAAAATATACAAAAGTGTATAAGTGAATGGAGAAAATTTTTGCAAGAGAAAAATGACCTTTTATAAGCAAGAAGGGAGACCTAGAGAAAGGTATCTAAAGAGGCATACACGCCATTAGTGACTTCCTGAAAGAGAGATGATTTATCAAAGGTACAAAGGAGCTACATATACGAGCTCTTCCCATCCTTTTTGGGTATACTTTTCATACGCCAAGGCTCCCATATGCGATGCATTAGGGTAACATCCGTGGATGACGCAGATACCTTCCCTTTTTTTCAATACATCGGCATACCGTACGGCACCATCGCCTACTATATAGAGAGGTTGTCCCTTAGTGCTGGTCAGCCACTTACTGCTAGCTACCTCTTCAACCGTACTCTCGACAAGCACTTTTCCTGTAGGGTCGACTTTCATCATATATACGCGTCCCTTCCTCGCATCTAACAAGGCAGCTACCTCTCCCTGCCGCCCTGTAGAGCGGAGCCCTTCATAGGCGAGCAGCTGCAACGTGTTGACTGTGATTATTGGTATATCGAGCCCATAAGCAAGTCCTTTCGCAACAGCAAAGCCGATGCGCAACCCAGTGTAGGAGCCAGGCCCATGGCTGACAGCCACTGCCTGAAGGTCTGTAGGCTTCACTTCTCCCATGTCCAGCACTTGGTGTGCCATCTTTACTACCATCTTATGGTGAACCCGAGCCCTGTGACAACACGCATTAGCTACTAGGCCACCCGCTCGATGCAAGGCTACGCTACATACCTCTGTAGAGCTCTCAAGACTTAATATATAATCCATGATCGATGATTTTGTATTCAAAATAAACACAAAGGTAACGCCTTATCATCAAAGCATCAGCCTGAATTTCATCCCAAAACCTGTAGCAGAGGAGAAGTAGAGATAGAAGCTGACCGTACAGAGAGGTGTTTTTATGCGTATCTCTGCCCCTGTCGAAAACAAAAAAGAATGTCGATCTGTATGGGCTGTATCGAAGAAGATAACAAAACAAAGCAATGGCTCCTTGAGTAGGGGAAGCCGTAATTCAAAAGATTGTGACATTCCATATTGAGTGCTACCTGCATATCGTGCGGAAGTAGATCGACTTGAATAGCCTCTAAAAGTGATCAAAGAAGGATTGATCAGCTTGCTTGCGCCTATGTCGAAGATATTATCGCCTAGGATCAGTCGGTTGAACGGATTATTTTCATCTCCGTTGAAAGCTACTCCCCCTTCGGCGGTATAGACATAAGTAAGCCTACCACCTCTCGTATGGAAATATTGATATTTCCCTAGCCATTGCAGGTAGAAAGTATTTAGGAAGCAGGGCTTTTTGACTAGAATAGGAGCTTTGAGGCGTATTTTATATTTCTGCCCTCGCGTGGGGAAGACATGATTGTCTGTCTGGTTGTCTTGATAGCTCACTTCTGGAGAGAATGTATAGAAAGTAGCGAAGGAAGACGTAGGATTGTGAATTGTTTTACGTTCAAAGGTCATCTTCGCATCGTACCCATGGGGGTGTGCTTCCTTCCTTTCTTGAGAGGCATGGAAGAGAAACTTAAAGTTGGGGCGTTCTTGCTGGTCTTGTTTATACGTTCGGTGACATTCGAAAAGCAGCGGTGTACGAAACCCTCGCAAAGAGAACCATGGGTCTTCCCACGAAAGACCTCCACTTAGGGACCAAGAGATCGGGTTGATGCCTATATAGCTTGTCAGTCGTTGACCACCCCCATAGGGTGCCTCTTGGTTTATTAACTTATACAAGTCGAAATTGCGTTCTTGAAAGCCTAACTTGATGTCAGCCAGGTCTATTTCGGCGTAGGGGTAGAAAGATCGCTTTTCTAGGAGGTAACAGTCGATGCCTATTTTGCCTGGAAGTGTGGAGTAATAGTCTAACCAGATGGTGTGGGGCTGAAAAAGATCCATTTTGACAAGGGCGCTTTCACAGATGGGTACGTTGACGCGTGAAAATTTCTCCCCAGAAGTAAGGTGATGCTCGGCAAGGATCGACTGCACATGCGCTTTGTCAAAGGTGCCATTCTTATGTATCCTGGTATAGGCTATCTTAGGACGAGGGGTCTCTTGAATGGTTATTTGGAGATATACTTGGTGATCTTTGATCTCTTCTCTTACCTCGACAGAAGAGAGTGTCACAGGGATATCTGCTTGTTCATAGAGGGTATATATATTGACTCCGCCGAAGAGATCCTCGTCGGTGACCTGCTTTAAGTGAAAGCGACTGTACGGTTGCCCTTCGGCTAGTTGAAGGCCTTGACTGAGTTCTTGGTCTGAAAGAAAGACGTTGTTGACCCATTTAATCTTTTTGGTATAATATCTTTTATTTCGTTTGATATCCCAGCGGATATCTACGCTGTCTTTGCGGTAGGTGAGTTTGTACTGTATTTCTACGTCTCGGTAGCCTTTGTCTTGAAATCTTCTCTTTTCGGCTTCTACTTCTCGGATGACTTTTTCTTCGACGAAGTAGGGTATCTGAAAGGGTATTATGGCGGTTGTACCTTTGTTGACATAAGAAAGGTGCCTACTTTCTAGCCGAGACTTGATGATACCGTCTATGTATAAGGTAAATTGACCGAGGATACGTTTTCCCTTTTTTTTGACATGGATAACTAGGTGGGCTTGGTTGTCTGCTACGTGTTTGACGGTTATTTTCACTTTTGCCTGTGCGTAGCCTTGTCTTTTGAGGTGATCGGCAATCTCTTTTTCTAGTCGCCCTTTATATGTAGAAGAAAAGGGTTTTTTCTTTGAGAGATGAAATCTTTTTTCAAGGTTTTTCCCTTCTTTCATAGAGATGCCTTTCCATTGTATAACACCGATTTTAAGGGTATGGCTGATGGTTTTTGGTGGATGAGGTGGAGTGGCACCTGCCTGAAGATGATATAGGCTACCTAAAGAAACATACGCTACCCATGCGTATAAGCGATATTTTTTCTCTTTTTTTATATATATTTTCATGGTTGCCTACTGAAAGGGGGCAGATGAGAGGTTGATGCTGAAGGCGATCATCACTTACTCTTTTTCATCGTGCAAACATTCATGACTTACTTGAAGCAAGTAGCCATGATATTGATCCCCAAAAATAGTTATTTTATAGAAATTAATCGCATAAAAGCCTTTTAAAATAAAGAGAGGTAAACCGCAAGATGTGGTTATGTATATGCTAAGATCGTATTTATAGGGGGTTTGTATCTTGATGCTTTTCTTATGGGTGTTGATTTTACTGGCAAAAAATTTAATTCTCGAGCATTATTGTATCAGGAGCATAATCGGGAGTGCTTTTGTTTCTATTTTTTTTCTTTTTTATGTTTGGAGATGGGCGATCTGCTTTGGATACTTCTTCTGTCTCCTTATAAGAAAGAGAAGACGTGACTAATGGTTTGAACTGGAATAACATCGAGAAGGCCAAAGCGTATAGAAAGGGATACGAGGGGTCTTCTTCCTTCACTGGCAGTGTTGCTTTATCATCATCTTCTATATCTTCAAAAGAATCTTTTGGTTCATCTTCATCGTTATCATCATCATCATTCTTTTTCTCTTTATGATTGTTTTTTATTTTTTTTAATCTCTCCTTAGGTTTCTTATAGCGAGGCTTATTGTTTTTTTTACGAAGGTTGTGATAGTCGTCTATGCTCATCAACGCAAAGTCACCGTCTTCGTTACAGACGAAGAGGCTGCGATGGGCGGTATTACTTTTATGTATTTTTCTTACTTTTTTACTGGCTTTTTTAGCAATTTGAAATTTCGTCTCTTTTTTCATGTCTTCATAGCCGTAGGTGTCAAAGTAGGTAATCTCTCTGTTTATGGGTGAATATTTTCCGATAACTTTATATAGTTCCACATCCATCAGCTTGGCGGTTATTTTCTTTTTTTTCCCTCTGGGGATCCCCCCCCACAAGTAGCCAGCAAACAAGAAGTTGTCTTTTAGTTCAATGCCTTCTTTACGTCGCATAGCTTCTTTGAGTTCTCGCCAGGTTGCATAGCTGGATATACCTAACACATATTCCTGCTGTGGTTTTTTGCTATAGACTTCTATGCCATATATTACTTCGGGGGGCTTGGCTTTAGTAGTGGGTAGGAAGAAGGTAAATACTACCCAAATGTAGGCTTTTTTGCGCAGATGGAATGAACGGATGTGTAGTTCGAACAAGGACATATGCGTATTTTTTTCGTTATTTATTATGAAAGAAAGGTATGGAAAAGTTATCTAAAATTGCTGACACTATTGTGTAGCTGCTGCAAGAGATGCTTGTCTGAGGGCTGTTACCAACCGATCTGTGGGGACACATAATCTTGTTCGGCTTGTAGCTCATGGAAAAGTGGTTAGCAACGGTTACCTTTGTGCCATGGGGTAGCTTTGTTTTTGCATGGTGCATGTAAGGGGAGATATGCATAAATCTCTGACAAGAATCACTTGTAGCAAGGTTATCCACTTGATACCACAAGGATGTGAAGCCTTGTCTTAGCCAGCTACTTATTATGTATGATGAATTAAAAATAAACACTTCTTCTTCTAGCGCGGAGCAACGGGAAGCGATCGAACATACGGAGGGGCCTTGTATGGTTCTTGCTGGCCCCGGGTCGGGAAAGACCTATGTGCTCACACAAAAGATCGTCCATCTGCTCAAGGAGCCTGGAGTCCGTCCGTGGCATATCTTGGCATTGACGTTTACAAACAAGGCGGCGCGGGAGATGACACAACGTGTTGAACAGTGTATTGGAGACGAGGTGCGTCAGCTATGGATTGGTACTTTTCATCGTCTTTTTGGGCGTATGTTGCGTATTGAAGGGGAGGCGATTGGTTTGACACCTGACTTTACTATTTACGATAGTGATGATAGTAAGAAGCTGATAAAAAAGATCCTTAAAGAGTTGTCTTTAAGCGAGGAAAACTATCCGCCAATGATGGTGATGAATCGTATGTCTGGGGCTAAAAACAGACTTTTGATGGATGCGAGGGCGTATGATAGCGATGCAACTTGCCGAGCGGAAGATCAGGCGGTGGGCAAGCCTCATATGGCGCAAATTTTTATGCAATACGAAGCACGTTGTCGCCGTTCTGGAGCGCTTGACTTTGATGATCTTCTGCTTTGTACATATCAGATGTTGCGGGACCATCCTCAGATCGTAGCAAAGTATCAAGACCGTTTCCGTTATATTTTGGTAGATGAGTTTCAGGATACGAACAGGTTGCAATATGTCTTGATCAAGTTATTGGCAGCTAAGCATAACAACTTATGTGTGATCGGGGATGATGCACAGTCGATCTATGCTTTCCGTGGGGCGGACCTTACGCATATGCTTGACTTTAAAAAGGATTTCCCAGGGATGCGGTTGGTAAAGTTGACACATAACTTCCGCTCGACGCAACATATTGTAAAGGCGGCGAATGCGTTGATACGTCATAATCAGCAGCAGCTAGAGAAGGTACTTTTTACAGATAATGCGTTGGGAGAGCCTGTTGAGGTGGTTCAGCATGAGCGTGACTTAGAGGAGGCGCGCTATGTGGCGCGGGATATCTTTGAGAGAAGCCAGCGTGAGCGGGCAACGTACGATCACTTTGCTATCTTGTATCGAACGAACCGACAAAGCCGCCTTTTTGAAGAGGCGCTGCGTGGGTTGGGCATTGACTACAAGCTGCGAGGAGGTACTTCTTTTTATGGCCGTAAGGAGGTCAAGGATATGCTTGCTTACCTTCGGCTGATCGTCAATGGCAATGATGAGCAGGCGCTTGAACGGGTCATCAACACGCCTAAGCGAGGGATCGGGCCCGCTACGCTTGCCAAGGTGCGTACTTTGGCATTCGATCGTGGGTGGACGTTCTTTGAGGCATTGGAACGCTGCGATGAGGTGGTAGGACCTCGCCTTGCGAATGCGATCGCTCCTTTTGTCGCACTTATCCAAAAGTATAAGGCGATGCTTGCTACGGAGGATGCTTATGTCATCGCTAAGGGGGTGGCTAAGGATTCGGGTTTACAAAAGGCACTGTATGATGAAAAGAGTGTGGAGGGAGTAGGGCGTTATGAAAACCTAGAAGAGCTCCTTTCGGGGATCAGCTTGTTTGTGCAGGAGAGAGAAGGGGAGGGCCAGCATCTTTCGGCCTATCTCCAGGAGGTTGCTTTGATGACGGGCGACGAAGAGGAGGAGGGGAAGCCTTCGGTGACGCTGATGACGATCCATGCGGCCAAGGGGCTTGAGTATGACTATGTCTATGTGGTAGGAGTGGAGGAGGGAATCTTACCTTCGTCACGGATGATCGAGAGCAAAAGGGGAGTGGAGGAAGAACGACGCCTTTTTTATGTGGCGCTGACGCGTGCTAAAAAGCGAGTGGTGGTCAGTTATGTGTTGATGAGAAAACAGTTTGAAAGGTATAAACGGGCGTTGGGGAGCCGGTTTGTGGATGAGATAGATAAGGCGTTGGTACGACACCAAAGGGTGGTCAAAAAGAGTAATAAGTGGCAAGGCGGCGTAGCGAAGAAGAGTACGGAAAGCAAGGCGAGGAGCACGATGCTTCCAGTGGCGGCGCGTAAGTCCTTGGTTCGACTACCTAAACGTCCATCTGCAGGGGAGCCCACGTCCCTAAGGGAGGGTACAAAGGATTTTGTGGTGGGGATGAAGGTGGTGCACCCACGGTTTGGACAGGGACAGGTGGTCGAGGTCAACGATAGTGGACATGGAACACGACTGAAGGTAGCTTTCGAAGAGGGGGGGATTAAGACGTTGTTGGCAGCTTTTGCCAAACTGACGGTCGTGTAGTAGGCAGTATATCTTTATTCGATTTCCTCAAAAGAACTCTCTGAATCACCTTTCTTTTCCATGACGAATAAGCCGTAAGCCAAGATGGCTGCGGTGAGTGTGATACCTATGCCAAGACCGAACTTTTCGCTATTAGTCCATGGGCGGGCTGCATCTTCTTCCTCATCTTTATCGCCATCTTTGATAAAGTCTGATTGTGGGATGAGGTTACCCGAGGAGTCGACGATAGCACAGTTCGTATCGTCTTTATAGGTTTTACGAGCTCTTTTTTTTGCTTCTTCTTCTGTGTATAATTTTACTTTGGTACCAGATTTGAATGGGTTTTTATGTAACCAGTTTATCATATCTTCGATGTTTTTTCTTTCACCTTCTGTTTGTGATAGATCTAAGATTGAACCTATTGCCTTCCTCCCTATGCTGAAGTTACGACCTGATTCACTTTTTTTTATTTTTATGATAGGGAATGCGAATTTCTCACGCAACTTAGTATTTATTGTCTTTATATCTTTTTTTTCATCGATTTCTAATGCCTCCAATAGCGCAAAGATATTCGCTTTTGTACTTATGAGGACTTTGAAAAAATCTGTAGGTTTTGGATTTTGAAAGTTTCCTTTAAATTTAACTTGTTTCTCTTTGAAAAGAAACCATATCTCAAAGTAGCTTTTTTCTTCAGCGCCTTGTACGTTGGGGATAAGGGTAGCTA
>JBCCFU010000063.1:0-7620 GCA_039029575.1 Bacteroidota bacterium
AGACAATTTTGTATTTTTATATATTTTTTTATCTATTCTCAAGGCTTTGTTAAACATGTCCATGGCCTTTTTGTATTGTTCTTGCCTAAAGTAGATAAAGCCGAGGTATTCATAAAACTTGGCGGTAAACTTGTAGGGTGTTTCTTTTTGTTTTTCTTTAATGAGATCGAGGCCTTTTGTAAAAATCTCCATGGCTTTACTATACTTGCCTTGGTATGAGTATGCATGGCCGAGATAGTCGTAAAAGGCAATAAACTCGAGATGATTTTCTTTATGATGCCCTTCTATGAGCTTGAGCGCATGTTCACAGGCGAGTTGGGCGAGCGGATATTGAGTAAGAAATAGTTGATATTTATACACTAGTTGACATAAATTGAGTTGCATGTTCAAACACTCGGGGGATTGAGACGGTATTTGAGCAACAGCCCATGCATGTGGAACAAGGTGACTAGCCCGCTTCTTACTGCTGTAGCCTTTTTCTTCATGGGACAAACGATTACAAAAATAACTCGAACATATTGATAGAAGCTTATCTTGCGCTTCCCCTCCTTGTTGCTGAAGGTGCCAAGCACGCAGTACGCACTGAACCAAGCGATGAACACGTACCGTATTTTCATCTACCATCGTCAACAGGCCATACTTATCAAGAAGGTGCAAACCCTCTTGCTGTTTTGTATAAATATCATTGTCAAATAATTTGGCTATCATAGCAAAATATCTTTCCGAATAATAGAGCTTAGTAAAGAACTTACGGAGTACAAGGACGCATGTAATCATGGCAATTCCCACAAGACATAAGGTCATGGCCATATTTTCATCGGATGACATAACCGCTGCTAAAGCACATAGTAAGACAAGTACTTTAAAGCCATTTGACAGGTAGGGGAAAAATTTATAGACAAAGAAAGAAAGGTCTGTGCTATTTTGAGCTGTGAGTATCATGGCCACTTCCACTGAGATGTTGTCAGCGGAGAGATAAGCGGTTGTAAAAAGGAGAGGTTCAATGGTTGGGTTCTCTTGACGCAAAGTAAGCATGGAAAGCAAGAGAGTAGTGACCACTGGACTTGCTGTCATCTGTGTGCCTAGGCTAAGTTGATGGTTGGCAAAGAGGGCTGGATAGTCTTGTAAAGTAGTCTTTCCTTCTTTAATGTATTGTACAGCCTGCTTAAGGGCTAAAGGCACCCCATACACGGTATCCGTCAATGTATCCATGTCACAATCATCATATTTCTCTTCTTCTATCTCGTGTTGAATATATCTTCTTCCTTCTTTCTGGGTAAATCGGTCTAGGGCAACGACTTCATACCGTCGACCGCTCAGTGAGTCGATGTGGGCGCTTCGGCTCGTGAGTAGGGTGTGGATCGGCTTGTTGGGATCAGGTGGAAGATAGAGAGCAAGGTCACTGGTGGGTTCCACGTTGTCAAAAATCAACAGGGCTCGCATGTCAGACAGTTTTTGATAGATAACGTCAATAGCTTCTTGGGTAGATGTCACATCGTGGCCCCATGTTCGCGCTAGTTCTTGAAACTGACTTTCTAACCCTACATCTGCATAAAACCATAAGACTGCTTTGTATTTGATTGGGATCGAGTTGGACTGCCTTGCGCAAGCATTTGCATAATGGCAGGCTAGCGTGGTCTTACCAATGCCTCCAATACCTTTTATGACCTGAAATACCCCCTTCTTGCTTTGAAAATCCTGTACGATCTGCGTCAACGTTGACTCACGACCCGTAAAGGAAGCATCAGCCATAGGCAGCTGAAAAGTCTTCGCTTGATAAAGTTGGTTAGGTTGGTTCTTTACGTAGTTATTGGTCACTTTCGACTTCCACGAACGAGTTTTATAGAGATTGTTTCGGTAGTCTTTGGGTTCATACCTGGTAGTCAGAGGGGCATGTGTATCTGGCCTGGCTAGTGATTGGAAAAGACGTTGTCGGGCATTGAAAATCTCTTCTTTGAGCATCGTATTTACCTCATCTGCGTAGCCTGCCAAAAAGAGCGACTTCCGCGCAATGAGCTGATCAAGCAGTGTCTCAGCCTTTTCTTTGCTCCACCCTCCTGGTCTTACCACCTGATCGATGATTTTCTTAAAGGTAGCACGTGGTGTCTTCAGGATGCGCTTGGCCATGCGAGAGAAGCCGGCTTGGTCTTCCAACGTTAGTTCGCTGTAAGCTATTTTGGTGTCGTCTCGCGGGCCAAAAAACATGGCTCGATCCATCGGATTATGCTTCATCTTTTCATTACTGTGCTCTTCTAAAAAGCTAAAAGCAAACCCTGGATCGATTTTCACCACTTGCGCATAACCATCCCTGATACGGCTACCTGCATTACCTCCTCCGACACCTAAGCAGTCCATGTCGTAGATAAAGTCACCCATAGCTAACATCTCTCCAAATCCTCGAAGTGATATTTTTTTTCCATCTCTATGCAAGAAAAAAGGCCTTTTTTCTTCTGCCGCTTTCTTGTAGTCTTCTAAAAAATGTTCTCCAAACGTGGTAAAACCTTCCATGAATTGCGTCATAATGTGTAAGCAAGGCTTCTTATAGTGTATGCGATATTCTCTCCTTCCATCAGGGGACAAATAGTCCCCTAGTTCTCTTGCATTGATCAAATCAGGAGCTACTTTTTGCTTACTAACGACAAAGTCAGGGGTGAGAACATCAAAAAATCGGTACATGGCTAGACCGAGCCATTCTCGATATTCTTCTTCGTTTATGTTTACCAAAGATTTTATACCGCACTTACCAATCCATATTTTTCCACTTTCGTTCTCTTGAAAAAACTGTATGTCGAAGGAAGAACCTCCAGATGGTCTTCCTTTATCATGTAAAGGGGTATAGTCATCGGTCGGACGTTCAATTGGCGGAATAAGTGGTGTGGATAGATCAGATGTGTCCGAAGATAATGCCCCAGAACTAACATGATTCGTGAAAAAGAGGCAAAAAAGGAAATATGGATAAAGGTGCTGACTGTACATGATATAGGTGTGAAGGGGCTAGGCTGTATCATCTAAGCACCGTTCACCTAGTGTAAAACTTTTTGTAAGGCAGGGGGATACAAGGTTTAGATATGATAAAATCACTGATCAGCTTTCTCATCGTTTTCATCCCCTTCTTTTTGTACGTACTGGTCTTCAAAATACGCTTTTTTAAGCTTACCCAACTTACCCAATAATAGGGGTTGTTCCAATTCGTCTCGACAGAATGCTGGATAGTTTATGGATGCCGTCAATTTCAAATGTTGAGCAAGGTAGGTTTTAATAAAAGGCATCAAGCATTTAGGGACTCCATAACCTTCCGCTTGCTCTATCTTGTCTGGGTAAAGCAATTTGCGAATCATACGCATGATGGTTGCTACAAAGCTAGCAGCAGCATCTTTATCCCACTCTTTGCCTATATGAGCAGGTGTTTCCGTTTTTTCTAAATGAGCTTGTAGCCTATCTACAAATAAGATCACATTGACGGCTAGCTTGGTTTTATCTTTCTCGATCAATTGCTGTAGCTGTGCTACTTGACTCTGAAATGGCTCTATTTCATCCCCTTCAACTGCAAAGGGCTCAATACCATTATTTTGGACTATTTTGTTATTCACAGGTGCATTATGCAACACTTGAGAAGCCCCAAAGAGGTTTGGAGATATAAGTGTAGATAAGAAACAAAAGATTGTCAGGGTATAAAGTCGTTTAGTTTTCATAATCGAAGTCTAGGTAAAGGGGTTTATGTATATTCCAAAATTACAAAATTTTTTAAAAAAAAAGCAAGTTTAGTATAACTTATCTTATCGCCTAGAAAAATCCAACAGAAATTCAGTAAACGATGCTGATACCGATTTGTCCTCTATGTCATGCCTAGAAAGATAAAATACCTTGCCGCACAGATAGTGTGTTTCTATGCTAGCAAAGGGCTTTTTGAAGCAAAATGAAAAACCAGTAATAGTTCATTAAAACGACTGGCGCGAAGATGGCATATTCCATATAAGGAGCCCCTTTTTTATAGAGCTGATAATAGATGTGAGCAAAGCTTATAACGCGCGAAAAAACCCACGTCAAGATGGTCATCACGGCGACGAATTTATAAAGCATGATGTCCGTCTTTTCTATTTTGATTAAAAACTTACACGCATATAAAAAGGGGAGTGTCATCTCTGAAAGCAGGCCTTGTGCTATCAACTTGGGACGGGCGTTAAAGTAGGCAACTATGACAAAGAGCAAGATAAGGTGGTGTATGCCAAACTGCACGAAATCCCTCACATTCGTCATGTACAAAGGGAAAAGAACCGTGTCAATAAAAAAGTAGCCAATGGAGATGCCTATGAGCTTGCGCCATGTCGAGAGGGAGATTCGATCCGTCAAGTATAACATGGCGGAGGGCACAATCAACAAACCATGCAACGAACTAACGCAGTAGCTAGCCACTTTACCCTCTTCTCCCGACAGCAGGTTGACTTTTCCTTTCAAAAAGAGGTAACCATAGTTGATCAACTGTCGCTTTGCAGTAAAGAAAAGTAACAGACAGAGTCCCGAATACAGGGCACTGACTGTAAAAAGAGACTTGAAGTCTCTAAGTGTCATTTTCCGTCTTTTTTTCTTTGTAAAAGACGGCTGAGATAAATTTTTTTTAGACGAATGGTAAGTTTCTTGTAACATATTATTTGGTATATTGCTAGGCAAATATAAAAAAAATGACTAATTTACTAGCTTAAACTCCCTTCTATTGTTTTCTTTTCGATATTTTTTCCATAAATTAAATATAGTTTTCTTTACATATTTTCTATCTATATAATGATATGTTTTCACCACCAAAAAGGAATATATAATTTTGGATGAGGGCTTCTTGTAACCCAACGAGCCAGTCAGTCAGACTTATCATCCCGCTATAGCACCTGCGCTGACAGCTATATATAGCTCATCGCACTCTTCATACAAACGCGCTGTCCGAATGCATCATCTGAAACGAATGTAAAAAACATTTTTTCTTTTCAAAGAAAATAAGGGCTACTTATCGCCATGTAAGCGATTTTTGATCCCTATGGATGGACAATTCCGCCCCCATTTGTAAAAGGGTGACTGACGGGATTCGAACCCGCGACTCCCGGCACCACAAGCCAGTGCTCTAACCAACTGAGCTACAGTCACCATGGGAGCGACAAAGCTAGTGAGTTTTTGGGAGTCAATCAATAAATCAATGGATGAATTTAACCGTTTATGCTTAAAAATATCAAAAGAACGATTCAAACGGACGATGGTAAAGGGGTCATGAATGTTTTTTTACGTAAAAAAATTTGCTTAATTTAGTCAAAAGCTTTTAACCGTAAACTTATGAAAAAGATCGTCCCAGTATCTCCGCTTCTATTACTCTTCTGCCTCTGTACAACGCATGGGGCTACTATCGAAGTGGCTTCTGTATCAAGCAGTAGCCCTCATCCCGATACCACGCCCCAAACTTCGGGCAGCTTGGCCAAACAAGGGACCATCGACCTGCAAGAGCTAGCACACTTTTCGGAAGCGCATGCTAAAAAGCAATTTTTTGCATCTGCTGAAAGGGGAGAGGAAGCTATTATGTGTCAGGTCTTAGATGACGAAAAGTTCAAATTTGACATCAATGTAATGGATGAGGAAGGATCTACTGCGGCCCATATACTCACCCGAGCTGGGCATATCGACCTTCTCATAAAGCTACATAAAGAAAAAAAACTTAGTCTTACCTCCAAGAAACTGAAAGGCAACGCAACGAAAGGGGCCTCTATACTGCATTGGGTAGCGTATAACGGTGATTTTAAAGCTTTAAAAAGGCTTATGGACTTACGTGTGAATGGATTGTCCGTAGAGCTAGTAGATTATATGGGCAATAATATCCTCTTTTATGCGGCTAGAGAGGAAAAAACTGAGTTTATCATTAAGTTTTGCGAGCATTACGGCAAAGAACTGTTGTTTGCTCAAAATAACCAGCAAGAGACCTTGCTTTTTGCTGCGTTGGGATCGCAGAGTCTCAACACTTTTTACACGTTGCTGGATTATGGTACCAAAGATTGTCGTAAGGAGCTCTCTATCGACTATAAGAAGGAAATGGATGGGAGTGGGATATTGCACTTTCTTGTGAGAATTAACAATACGGGCACCATACATGAAATCTTTCTAAGTGCACAAAATAGTAACAATAAAGATCTCTTTGAAGGGTTGGATATTAATACTACTGACAATAATGGGTGGACACCGCTCGATCTGGCGGACCACCTCAACATAAAAAGTAGAAATGATATGTGGGGAGGGATGAGGTACTGTATTGAAAATAGGTTGAGAGGCAAGCGGTACCGACAACGCTCTTGTTGGTACTACCTCTGCTGCTATGGCTGCTATGGCTGCTGTGGCTGCTGTGGCTGCTGTGAATGATTGGCTACGATTTATTTTTTATTTCGTTTTTTATAGTACCAAGGAAGCAAAGGATCACTCAGGTGCAGGGCTCGCTTTTGTACGGATGGTGATGGAAGCTTCAGGAGGCAAAGTGTCTTGCTACTCCAAGCACGGCACGAAAGGATCTTTCACCCAATTTGTCCTAGACTTCTCCAAGCGGTGAGCATACTTTTCAGTAGAATGTTGCAAAAGATACCTCTCACCCCAAGCTTGTACGACGGTCGCAGCGCGATTTTATCATTTTTTAAAATAATCCTATTTTTTTTGTAAAAAAACTTTTATCATGATAACTTAACGCTATAAACCCTTAAACATAAACTATCGTGAGGAAATCATTTTTACTATTCGTTCTACTCATCACTTTCCCTGAGAAGATCAAAACAGCACAAGGCGCAGAAGAGAAAGAGTATCTATATGGATTTGTAGCTGGGGACATAAGGTACTTACAAAGAGACCAAGTGAATAAACGGAAATTGATCGAGTGCTTAAAAGAGTTAGACAAGAAGACGGGTATCAGGAAAGATAAACCTACACTCTTGGTTGTGGGCTCTACTGGAGTTGGTAAAACCACAAGCATACTCTACCTCTTAGGATATCGTATGGAAAAAAGGAAAAGAAAAATATACGTAGCAGACTGGGAAGGAGGGGAAAGCCCGATAGGACATGAAATAGGAGGAGAGGGGAAGACAAGGGGCATGGAAATATATCATAGAAAAGGATCCCCTATCGCCTTTTGTGATACAGAAGGGGTTAGAGGAACAGCAATAGGTACGGCTACACAACATTGTATGGCTCACTTTACCCCTTATTTCGTTATAGGCACCAGACGCATCAAGGGGATTTGTCTTGTCACTTCAATGGGTAATCTGAATGGAGGAAGAGTTGAAAATGATATCAAGGCAATTGAAAGCATATCTATGTATTTTGAAAAAGCCAAAATATGTGATATAAAAAAGTCTATAATGATGATCATCACGAAAACGAAAACTGAAGAAGATAGAGGAGAATGTATTGATATTTTAAGGGAAGTTATACAGACAAACAACAAGGAGGTTATAAAAAATAAGAAAAACAAGAATCTAAAAGTAGAAGTTCTAAGCAAATCAATTCGCAGGAAATTTCTTTTGGATGCCTTTTTGATCAAACCTGTGCCTGAGAAAGAGGTGGATAACTTAGCAAATTTTCAATTAAATAAAAAGAAGATTATTTTTA
>JBCCFU010000064.1:0-7412 GCA_039029575.1 Bacteroidota bacterium
AATGTATATTCCTGCAACAACTCTGATCCATGGATAATTTCGTGACCCCTTTCATTAGAGCTTTTTGTTGGTAAGTTGAATGTATAAAGAAGGGTTACTCTATACATCTCCTATCATGAAAAAATCTTATAAAAAAATTGTACCTTATATAGTAACCCTTCTTTATACATTCAACTTACCAACAAAAAGCTCTAATGAAAGGGGTCACGAAATTATCCATGGATCAGAGTTGTTGCAGGAATATACATTCAATGACTCTAGCAATAGCTCCAGTGAAAACAATAATAATAACATCGAAGACGATGAAGCTTACGCCCGGCAACTTCAGCAGCAATTCGAACAAGATGATAAAGCTTACGCTCTGGAGCTTCAACAAAAATTCGGATTAGAAAACGATGACGACCAAAAAAAAGACGAACCATTGGCTTCTCCCTCTCCAAAAGAAGAGGTGATGCACAATCTCGAAATTCAAGAAGAAATGGTTAATTTTAAGATCTTAAAACAGAACGATTCCCTTAACGAAATAGAACCGGGCTTCCATTTGTCCGACCAAAACGAAGAGCCAAAGAGTATTGTCGACAAAAATCTCGAAGCATTAAGGCAACAAGATTCTAAAACTGAATTACAGTTAGACGAGCTTCAACAAGCTTTTATAGAGTCAAACGCATTTTTCGTAGACCGTATCAAAGTTATAGAAGAAGAGAACAGTAAAAATAGAAACAAACTTGTAGACCATATACAAATACAAGAGCAGAACATAAGCAGCAATCATCTTAAAGTAAACAAAGATCACCGTAAAGTCGTAGAACAGCTTACCAACAAGCATAAAGAAGATTTGTCTAACTTCTTGTGTAAAATCTGTGAATTCAATGCAAACCACAAAAAGCAAACTGAAGAGATCATCAATATGTATGGAAATGAAAAAGCGGCATACATGGCCAAAGTTCAAGACTTGCAAAAAATCCATCAACAAGAAAGAGAACTTTATTTGCTTCAAATGCAGTCATGTATGCAAGAGGTAGAAGAAGAGCATCAAAATGAAAAGCAGCTGTTGATCATGAACACGAAACAGCTTGTAGAAAGGCAAAGAAAAGCATACGAAATTGATAGAGATTCTTTAACCAGTAAAGCTAAGAAGAAGTTCGCAGAAGATCATGAAAAATATTTAAAGCTACAAAAAGCATACTTACAACTAATAAAGCGAATGGAGAAGATGAAAAAAGAACATATCGCAGAGACAAAAGAAATTCTGGATGGGGCACATACACAGATCGAAAACGTGAAAAAAGCGGCAAATTCCTCCTTAATTGAATTACAGAAAATGCAACAAAAATACGAATCGATTGTACAACAAATGAATGAGCAATATGGTAACAAGTAAACAAAAGTGACGTTTAAACACCACTTTAAGGCCCAACTCTTATGTCGGCATGCATTAGAAAAGATGTACGATCGACTTATCATCGAAGAAAGGGAGTTTGAGTATCTCCTTAAGCGGATAGATACGATGTGAGATAGGAAGCGTGGCGAGTTCTTGGGTGAGGTCACCACCTTTCCAGCAAAGGAGTCCGTGCGTTACCTCTTGCCCAGTTTGTGTATTTCGCTGAGGCATTCGTTTAACCTTGCCTTTCGTCCAGTTATAGAGCTTGGGTAAGCTAGCAACGGCCCGCGAGAGGATGAAGTCAAACGTTTGTTCGAGTGTTTCTGCACGTTGGCACAGAGGAGTGACATTTTTCAGTTCCATGGCTTGACTGATGGCTTCAACTGCCTTGATCTTCTTTTGGATAGAGTCGACGAGGTAGAAGTGCGTCTTTGGAAAGAGGATAGCCAACGGTATGCCCGGGAAGCCCCCACCAGTCCCCAAGTCGAGGACATGCATACCAGGTTGAAAAGAGACGATCTTAGCCACTGCCAAGCTATGCAGGATATGTCGTGGGAAGAGGTAGGTCAGGTCTTTGCGTGAGATAAGGTTGATACGTTCATTCCAGTAAGCATAGAGGTCGCCGAGTGCTTGCCATTGCGCGTGGATCGCCTCGTCTACATCAGAGAAAACGTCCTTTAAGCAGTAGGTGTCTTCATACTTCATCGTTTTGATGGGTTAAATACCTCTTTCAGATAGTGAGCCGTATGGTTATCTTGTAATGCGATGATCTCCTCCGGTCTGCCTGCGAAGACGACTTGTCCCCCTTTATCTCCCCCATCTGGTCCCATGTCGATAATCCAGTCAGCGCACTTGATAAGGTCGAGGTTATGTTCTACGACGATCACCGTATGGCCTTTTTTGACCAGCTTTTGGAAAGCTTCGATCAGCTTGCGCGTATCATGAAAGTGTAGGCCCGTCGTTGGTTCATCAAAGATAAAGAACGTAGGGTGTTGATGACTTTCTGGGGTGAGGTAGGCGCTGAGTTTGACACGTTGTGCCTCTCCCCCGCTGAACGTACTTGAAGATTGTCCGAGCCGCAGGTAGCCAAGTCCGACCTCTTGCAACGGAAGGAGTCGTTGGACGATGCTTTTTTGCTCTTGGAAGAACTTAATGGCATCGTCTACAGTCATGTCGAGGACATCCTTGATATTTTTGTCTTGAAACCTCACCTCCAATATTTCTTGCTTGAAGCGGTTGCCTTGGCAACTGTCACAGACTACAGAGATGTCGGGGATAAACTGCATCTCTACTTTGATCATACCGTCACCGAGACAGGCTTCACAACGTCCGCCCGGGATGTTGAAAGAGAACACGCCAGCCATGTAGTCACGTTCACGAGCAAGGGGTTGAGCTACAAAGAGCTTTCGGATAGCATCATAGGCTTTTGTGTAAGTAGCAGGGTTTGAGCGGGACGACTTGCCTAGAGCATTTTGGTTGACCAGCTCAACACCCAACACCTTGTCAAGGTCACCCTTTAGGGTACTGTAATTTTTTGTAAAGCCATTGGAAGGGGAAAAGTGATTTTTTAGAGTAGGGTAAATAACCTTTTGCGCTAGAGTCGACTTGCCTGCTCCGCTTACCCCTGTCAGGGCGATAAAAAGTCCCAGAGGGATGGTTACATCTGCACTTTCGATGTTGTTTTCGTGGATGTTGTGAAAGTGAAGAGCATGCTTTGAAGACTTCCTCTCTTTCGGTATAGGTATCTCTTGTTCGCCTGTGAGGTAGTCGACTGTATAGCTTTGTCCGCTGGGTTGTTTGAGGAGCTCGTCCCAGCTTCCTTGGAAGATCACCTGCCCTCCTCTACTGCCTGCCTCTGGACCCATGTCGATGATCAGGTCGGCAGCCCTCATCATCTTTTCATCGTGTTCTACGACTACGATCGTGTTGCCTTCTGTTTGGAGCTTTTTGAGCACAGCGATGAGCGCTTCCGTATTTTTAGGATGAAGTCCTACCGTCGGTTCGTCTAAGATATAGAGCGTGTCGATCAATGCACTACCAAGTGCGCGGGAGAGGCGAAGGCGTTGATACTCTCCTCCTGAGAGGGTGTTGCTCCTTCGTTTGAGGGTCAGGTAGCTCAGTCCCACCTGTTTGATATATGTAAGGCGGCTTTTTATCTCTTTGACGACCGTATGGACAATCTTGTTTTGGCGTGGGTTGAGCTGTAGTTGTTCGAAGAAAGTCGCGAGTTGTTCGACCGTCATGCCAAGGAGTTCAAAGAGCGTCTTACCTCCTACCTTGACATGTCGTGCTTCTTTTCGGAGGCCTGTGCCTTCACACGAGTTGCACGTCGTAAATCCTCTATAACGTGCCTGCATGATGCGGTATTGCACTTTGTGTGGCTTGCTGGCCAGGAAGTCGAAGAAGCCATAGAGGCCTTGAGCTCCTTTACTGCCTTTCCATAATAATTTTTTTTCTGCTTCGCTCAGCTCTTTGTATGGCTTTTGAGAGGAGAAGCTTTTGTTATTGGCAAGGAAGTCTTCTTGCCATCTGCGCATACTTACCCCTTGCCAAGGAGCGATCGCTCCTTCGTCTAAAGAGAGGTCAGGGTTGGGGATGACCTTATGTACGTCTATGTCTACACAACGTCCGAAGCCATGACACTGTTTGCAAGCTCCATGAGGATTGTTGGGATCGAAAAGCTGTGGAGAAGGTAACAAGAAGGTCATTCCATCCGCTTCAAAGCGATCTGAGAAACTTTTTTCTAGCTCTCCTGTTCGTACTTTGCATACTCCTTTGCCTTCAAAGAAGGCGTTCTGTACTGATTCTGAAAGGCGCATCATAAGAGGCTTGTCTACGCCTTGGGAGGGTATGACCAGACGGTCGATGAGCAGATAGAGTGCTTGAGAGGGTATTTCTGCATTTTCTTGGTTAAGGAGGTCTTCGATAAAGAGGGTTTCGCCTTGGTAAAAGAGCCGAGTGAAGCCTTTGCCTAGTTCTATCTTCAAGGTATCCTCTAGTGACCGTCCTTCTATCGGGTGAAGCTGGGAGAAGATCCATACTTTCGTAGCAGGGCGTTGCGTCTTTATGTAGTCGACCACATCGGTGATGGTGTCGCGCTTGACTTCTTGTCCGCTGATGGGGGAATAGGTCGTGCCTACGCGAGCAAAGAGCAGCTTCAGGTAAGGATAGATATCTGCGGTATTGCCTATTCTTGCCCTTGGCTCTGGAGATTGTGACTTCTGTTTAAGTCCGACGCTTGGCAGGATACCTTTGATATAGTCGACAGGTGGTTTGTTGCCCTTTCCCATCAGCTGCCGGGTATATGCATCAAACGTTCGAAGGTACTTTGCTTCCCAGTCTGCAAAGAGTGTATCAAAGGCCAAAGATGTCTTGCCCGACCCTGAGAGGCCTGTGATTACCGTCATCTTACGATACGGGATGGTCACGTCTATATTTTTAAGGTTGTGCGTACGTGCCCCTTGTATAAAGATGCTCCTTTGAGAAGGAAGAGGTGTCGATTTTTTACGTGTTTTAGGCATAAGAAAATAAGAACGAGGCGGGAAAAGTTTCTTTTCGTCTAGAAAAAAGGTATTTTATTTCTGAAGAGATCGTATATCAAGTGTAGAGGGTGAGGGATTCGAACCCCCGGTACCGGTAAAGGTACAACGGTTTTCAAGACCGCCGCATTCGTCCGCTCTGCCAACCCTCTGGTATAGAACGCAAATTTACGAGAAAAAAGACACGGCTACAAACGAAATTTTCGTAATTGCACCTTTCGACCAGAAACAGGATCAAGCTACTTTCAAGCTTGGCCTCTTTTTGCGTTCAAACTTACGCATGGCATAGTCCGCATTGATGGTATAAGTCTTGATGTTCTTTTGGGAAGGAAGTTCAAACATAGCATCTTGCATGATCGTTTCGCAGATAGATCGCAAGCCACGTGCTCCTACTTTTAGCTCCAGAGCTTTTTTGACGATATATTCAAGGGCATCGTTGGTGACCCTCAGCTTGATGCCTTCCATGGCCATAAGCTTTTTGTATTGCCTGATGAGTGCTTTTTTGGGTTGTGTCAACACCTTGAGAAGTGCTTTTTTATCTAATGAGCTCAGGTAGGTGATCACAGGGATACGGCCTACGAGCTCAGGGATCAACCCGTAAGCTTTGAGGTCTTGTGCAGAGACATAGGTTCCTAGCTCTTCTCCTTTCAGGCTAGCGAGGTTGTTCCTTTTCAAGTTAAAGCCGAGGGGTCGCATATGGAGCCTTCTTTCGATGATACGTTCAATACCTTCAAACGCTCCGCCAAAGATAAAGAGGATGTTTGTTGTGTCGATAGGGATAAGCTTTTGGTCGGGATGCTTGCGTCCTCCATGGGGGGCTACGTTGACGATACCTCCTTCGATGATTTTGAGGAGAGCTTGTTGTACCCCTTCGCCTCCTACGTCACGGGTAAGAGAAGGGTTGTCGCCTTTGCGCGCCATTTTGTCAGCTTCATCCATATAGATGACACCCATCTGTGCTGCTTCGATGTTGCCGTTCGCTGCTTGCAGGAGTCCACTCAAGGCACTTTCAACATCTTCGCCTACATAGCCTGCTTGTGTCATCTGTGTCATACTTACGCTGTAAAAGGGCACTTTCAGCTTTTTAGCGATGGTGCTAGCCAGTAATGTCTTACCTACGCCTGTAGGGCCTACAAGGAAGACATTTGACTTTTCGATCTCAACCTCATGGTCTGCATTGTGAGAGGCTTGGGAGATAAACAGTCGCTTGTAGTGGTTGTACACCGCCACACAGAGAGCTCTTTTTGCATTCTCTTGCCCTACGACGTACTGGTCGAGGTAGGCTTTCAGGGAGTCGGGCGTGACATCCTCTTTGCGTAGCTTCGTTATATCAATGCCTACCTCATTGTTTGCTAGGGCAGCATGTTCAGCCCTGATAAATTCATAAGCACGTTCTACGCAGCTATCGCATATATGTGCTTCGGGTACTTGTCCCGAGATAATGGTATCGACTTCGTCTTCGTGTTTGCCACAAAAAGCACAAAAAACTTTTCTCATGATGAATGATATTTTTAAGGTTCAGTAAATAGGTTTATGGTGACCCAGAAGGAGATTTTATATCTTTTCTTTTTCTCTCAAGCACTTGGTCGATAAAGTTTTTCTTTTGCGCTTCGTTGGCTTGCATCCAATAGTCGCGATCGCTCATCGACTCAATCTCTTCGAGAGGTTGATCTGTATGTTCTGATAAGATTTTGTATAGGTCTTTACGCACGTCCAAGACTTCTTTGATACTACGTTCCATATCAGAAGCTTGCCCTTGGGCACTCCCTAAGGGTTGATGCACCATGACGCGCGCATGAGGAAGGGCTGCCCGTTTGCCTTTGGCCCCACCGGCTAAGATCACCGCGGCCATGGAGGCAGCCAAAGCGGTATCAATGGTAGCCACGTCGCACTTGATATATTGCATGGTGTCATAAATAGAGAGACCTGCGTATACTTCTCCTCCTGGGCTATTGACATAGAGCAAGATATCTTTCTCTGGATTCGTACGTTCTAGGAAAAGAAGCTGAGCAGTGATGATATTACCTACTTCGCTGTCGATCTGCGTACCTAAAAAGACGATACGATCCATAATCAGACGCGAGAATACATCAATTTCACGAAATGGCTGCGGACGCTCTTCTATCACAGTGCGTGTCATCCCCTCTAGGTGGGCCATGTAATCTTCGACATACGTAGTAGGTACGCCTTTATCTCGTGCATATTTAAGGAAGCTTGGTTTCTTTTCCATGAAGGTAAAAATGTTTTTTTCTTATAAACAAAGGGGAATCAGACGTAAAATTAATAAAATATTCGCATATTTCCAACACATTCCCTAAGAGGATGTAGGAAGATTCGCACAAGGTTACCACATTTACATCGAATAGGAGAATAAAACCCTTTTCGATAATCGCGATAGTGTAAATTCTTGAAGGGCTTTTTTCTCCTATTCGATGTAAATGTGGTAACCTTGTGCGAATCTTCCTACATCCTCTTAGGGAATGTGTTGGAAA
>JBCCFU010000065.1:0-7128 GCA_039029575.1 Bacteroidota bacterium
CTTTTTTGAGCTCTTGCTCATCCTTTTCTTCTTGTTCATCTTGATCAGGTTTTTCGTCCTGCTTGGGAGCAAAGAAGACTTTCAAGGGCTTCCATTGAAGGTCATCCTTGTTTTTAATATCTGGGGAAGAATCCAATACATATACATTTTCTATCTTCATTTTCTTGATATAATCGAGAATGTGTTCTTTGTTTATTGTTTCTTCTTCAAAGAAATCGTTGAGATGGCCCTCATATAAGTAAATTCTTTTAGAAACATCATATTGATAAGGATAGCTATGCGTCTTTAATGTATTTATTTTGTTTTCCTGAAGAAAAAATCCTTCGAGGTGCTTTTCAAAGTCAGTCGCTGTATAGAAGTATTTGTCAGCTATTCCTTTTGCCAACAGAGCGACGAAGTTTTCATCTTTCGTATAGTCAGATTCGTCACTGCCATATTGCAAGAAGTAATAAGCTTCTTCTTTGAGATCTTCTTCTGCTATTTCTGTTGCATTGAGAGCTATAGGAGCAGAAATGGCTATTGTAAGGGTATATAGATATTTGACCATGATGGGGCAAATATCTATAAAAAATCTTTTTATCAAAATTTAAATAGTTTGTAAAAACTTAAAGCACCATAAACAGGTCAGGACTCCTTAAAGTTATAAACTTTTTTATTTTCTTTGTTACCGACATAAAAAAATTAATGGTTGTCTATCTAATAAAAATGAATCTTTTTTATACTAACGATTCCATAAATAAAAATTATGATCCTACTCTTTGGACGTAGACCACGCCTTGAAGCTCTTCAATTGCCTTGGTCACCTTCGCTAGCTTAGCGGCATTTTCCACTTCAATAGAAAGGTTTCCTCGGATATAGTTATCTTGTTCTAAGAAGGAGAGAGATTCGATGTGGACATCTGTTTTTATTACGTTGACTACCTCCTTGCTCATCCCCCTGCGATTGGCAGCTTTCAACTCTAAGAAGACCAGGAAACTAGTCTTCTCCTCTCGTTTCCATCGCGCTTTGACTACCTTGCGGCCTTTTGTAGAGAGGATATATGGAGCTCTAGGACAGTCTACGCGATGTATTTGCATCGGCTCATCCATCCTTAACAACGCAAAGATCTCTTCATCTGGGATAGGTGTGCAGCACTTGGCAAATTCATACTCTGGATCATCTGCCCCTGTAACCACCACATCCTCTTCTATTTTGAGTTGTGCAGGTTTGTGTTGGTTTATGGGTGTGTTACTACGCTTGATGTCTTTGAGGACAGAGGTGGCTTTTTTAAGTGAATTTACAGAGATAGCTTCAGTACCTATGCGATAGTATGTTTTTTCTACGCTTTTTTCACCAAACAAGTCCCTAAAAAGGACTTCTACATTTTTGTTGAGACTCATCCCATCTTCTTTCAAGGCCTGCTTTAAGATTTCTTTGCCTGCCTGTAAAATGTTTAAATATCCCCTTCTGAAATATTGTTTTAAGAGCCGACGCCCTTTGGCTGTTTTAGAGATATCTAACCAATATTGGGGTACCTTTTGATTTTTCGTTAAGATTACATCCACCTTCTCTGCATTTTTAAGGACATATTTGACGGGTACATAACGCTTGTTAATCATCGCCCCACTACACATCAACCCCCTTTCATCAAACTTTTCAATAGCAAAGTCGAGCACTGTTGCCCCAAGAGGCAGCAACGTAGACGTGCCATTTTTGCCTACCACCATGATCTCGTCATCATATAGGCTGAGTTTAAAGTCTTCTATCAGGTTGATGCTATCGCTTTTACCACTTTCTAACAATCTTCTTACCTCGTGGAGCCACTTTTCTAACCGTTTGGCTCCTTCTCCTAAAGCGGCATCTTTTTTATACTCCCAATGTGCTGCTACTCCTCTTTCAGCGATTTCATGCATCCTAGCCGTACGGATCTGTATTTCTACCCAGTTGCCTGCATAGCCAAGTACTGTGACATGAAGTGACTCATAACCGTTTGACTTCGGGGTACTTATCCAATCATGAAATCTATTTGTATTGGAAGGATACATATCGCTGATAATACCATACGCTTGCCAACATAGTGCTTTTTCATCTGTTTGATCGCAGTTGATGATGATCCGCAAAGCAACTAAATCGAATATTTCTTCAAATGGAATTTTCTTTTCTTCAATCTTTTTCCAAATCGAATAAATAGACTTCACTCTGTGCTGAATAACAAAGTTGATCTTATACTTTTCGAGCGCTTCTTTGATTACTTTTGAAAAAGAGGCCAAACCTTCTGCCCGCTCCCTTTGAGTAGTTTCCAATTTTTTAGCAATTTTATAAAAGACCTTAGGATACGTATATTTAAGGTAGAGGTCTTCGAGTTCTGCTTTGACACGATTTAGGCCGAGACGATGCGCTACTGGAGCGTATATTTGCTGACTTTCTGCTGCAATCCTTAGCTGCTTACGACGCGACAAAGCATCTAGGTAACGCATATTATCCAATCGGTCGGCCAGCTTAACCAAGATGATGCGGTTATCTTCCGAAGCGTTTAAAAGCAACTTCTTAAAGTTTTCAGCTTGCATCGACTCATTCCATAAAAGCATTTTTTTGATCTTCGTCAACCCTCGTACAATCTTACCTACCTCCAAACCAAACAATTCGTGTACCTTATTGATAGAGACGGTCGTATCTTCCACCACATCATGGATGATCGCTGATACAATAGAGGTCGGCCCAAGCCCTATCTCTTTCGCTACAATTAACGCTACTCGCAAGGGATGCATGATATAGGGCTCTCCCGATTTTCGACGTATACCTGCATGTGCTCTCAAAGCTAGTTGAAAAGCTTTGTCTATCTTCATAAGGTCATGTCGACTTGTTGAAGCTGGCAAGGCAGACTTGAGTCTTTCATAACCCCCTTTGATCTCTTTCTGATCCTCACTCGCACTCGCCCAAGTATCTTTTTGTATGACTGTTATTTTCTCTTTCATGGCAGAAGCTTTTTGTCCACAATTCTACAAGTTTGCTATAACAAATACAAAATATTTGCTTATTTTCACATTATAGTGTGTTTTTTAAGGTATCTGTTTTTTCGACGATGCATGGGTTTTTGTATAAACAACATTTAATATAATAAAATATATCCAGGGAGGTTCCTTATTTTGTTATATAATGAATTGCCAGCGAAAATTTTCGTTAATAGCCAATGGCACATGAAAAATTTTGCTTTGGGTTGCCTATAATTAGAGGTCTACACTTAGTTGGCTTCGAAAGAATCCCTGGCACGGACTTCCTCCTTAGCATGCGTAGAGGGTTCAATGTCTGCCTTGTGAAGTGGGTAGATTTTTCAAAATAAGGCTAAGCCATTGTCTACGGGTTTAGATACTTTTACAAGGGTCACAGGTACGTGAACTTCTTTGCTGGCAAGGTAGTTTTCAGTGATTGTATGATCATACTTTTCTAAAGGGGCGACCAGCAATATACTTTGAAAAGGGAGTCCTTGTACGGAAGGCATAGGGTTCATCCATACGGCTACTTGCTCACCTATATAATTTTTTACTTGCTGCAAGTCGCCAGGTATCCAAGCAATGCTTTCTCCCATTTCTCCTAGGTCTGTATGAGCTAAGGTATATCCTCCGACGGTTTGGATATTTTTTATGGTAGCCGACCTAATATCTAAAGCAAGGAAGTAAGCAAAGTCAGCTTCTGGCTCCCAGGCACCTTCTGATGCAAAATTGATACAAGTACCGTCAGGTACGGGTTCTCCAGGGGTCAGATAGATAGCTTGACGGCTTTGAGGTTTGTCAGAGAAACCGAGAGTAAGTGCTTGTGACTTGATACCCGCTATTCTTTTGGGCGCAAAGTTAGTAATGGCTAAGATTTGCTGCTCATGCAATTCTTGAACGGTATAGTTATCTACAAGTTGTCCGCAGCTAGTTTTTATTTCATCATGGCTAAAATGAACTTGCATTTCATACGAGGGGTTCCTAGCTTTGGGCATGAAGGCAACCTCTAGTACCTTTCCTATCTGCATCTTCAGTTTTTGCATATGGGGTAGGGGGAGGGCTTTTTTCGATGATTGGGCCGTATGAGTAAGTGTGAAAGGTGTATCCATAGTGGTTGTGATAAATAGGGGCAACGCGAGTCTGCCTAAGGTCGGTGAAGAGGTTGTTTGAAAGGCCTGATGGGGCTTGAGACAAATTTAACCTTTCATTGTTATACAGTCAAATAGAGGCTATGTAAAACGGATGACTACTTTACGGCTTAAATTCAGCCTTCACACCACTGACATCGATTTTACACGCGAAATAGTCTTCTTTTTTTTGATTTTCTTTATAAAATTTCTCAAAAGGTAATTGCTCCTTAAATGAGCGAACCTTTTGATTAAACTTATAACTATACTTCTCCCAGGATTCATAGGCAGTATCTTTAAATTTTTCAACCCTTTCTTCTGTCTCGACTTGTGCAAAGAGGTGATAACACCAGCCTTTATTGAATTTTTGTCGTATTTTGTAGTCCTTTGAGAAGTTTAGAGACTCATTATCTATAAAGTAAGATTTGGCGCAATTTTTATCAATGTAGCCCCACAGATAGTTGGGATGAAAGCCACTAGTGTGATCTATATATCCTATAGTATTACATATATTGACAAAGTCTTTATACCCTTCCCAAGTTTCTTCTGCATTTGATACTCTTACTTTCTCAGGATATGTGTATATGTTAGCTTTTTTCCCTCTTTTTATACCGAAATCATAGATTGCTGTGGCATATGCTACATCGATATTACAAAGGTCATCTACATAATTCTGAGACTTCGTTGATATATAGACTGTTCTGTAATCGGCTTAATGCAGCTTTTTCTTTTCCTTTGTAGTATTTATATGTAAACGCTTTACTATTTTCAAAATTTACCCCTTTTGAGTAGATGTGCCCGTTTTTTCTCAATTTCTTGAAATATTCTTCCATTTGCTCTTGATAATCTTTGATATCATTAGTCTCTGGGTTAATGATACTCAGCCCAAAAGGTTCATTCTTTATATATTCTATGATTGCATTTTTATTTTCAATGTATGTAAAGCTATCAGACGGAGTTTTACTTATTTTGTCCATCAAAACAAACCTTACAAAGTTAGGATCTCTGACGAATAGTTTCTTAATGGTATGATGAGTGAGGTTTTTTAACATACTCATATCCTTGGTAAGTACCCGTAGCACATCGTCCATATAACAAAGTTGATTTATTATATTAAGATAGCTTTTTAGATAGTTCCATGCTTGTTTAGGAAAACCTTCCTTGTATAATAATTTTGTTCTTTTTTCAGTATAATTTTTTATCACAAAAAGCCTCTCTTTATTTTCAAGCACTTCTTTAGAAAGATTTTCTATCCCGAGGTCGAACAACCCGAACTCATCTTTTCCTAACTTTGCTTCTTGTTCTTCCTTTTCTTGTTGCTCTTTGAGATCTTCTTCTTGTGTTTTGAGATCTTCTTCTTGTGTTTTGAGTTCTTCTTCTTCTTTGTAAAAGGCTTTTCTTTGTTGGCTTCTTTCTGTAGCAGTTGTTTCATATCCTGTGCTTCCTCTTACACACGAGGAAACATTCAAAGAGAGTGTAAAAATAAGTAATGTACCGAAACGTTTTAAGGAAATCATAAAAATAAATAAGCGTTTTCTTGGCCAAGATATGCATTCTCAAACAAATTGACAAATTATTTTTCGACAGGTAGGGGCAACGCAAGTTTGCCTAAGATTGGTGAGGGATTCGTTTGAAAGGCCTGCTCGGGCTTGGGACAAATTTAACCTTTCATTGTTGTACAGTCAAATAGAGGCTATCAGTTATCACGATCATTGCCTATTATCTTTTTCTTTAAAATAGGTGAGGACACCTTTTTCTTCATAATCAAAGCTTCTGAACTTATTGGTCTTTACAAGAGCACAATATGATGCGATCATAGAGATGAGCTCTTTTGGCATACCATTCATTTCTTTTGTTCTTTCTAAGCATTCTTTCCAGTAAAGAGGAGAGCTTTTTAGTATATTCACGATTTTTTTTCTCCCTTCTATGATCTTTTCAGGTTTTTTGGGTATTCTGGCATGCAGTAAAGCTGGTTTTTTGTTAAGCCATTTAAGAAGAGTTTCTGGGCTTAGCTTTTCTAAGTAAGACTGAATATCATCAGATAGAATGAGATAGTTCAAAGAGTTATCAATGCCATATAAGATGGACATCTCTATGGGATGCATTTTTACAGAATTATTGGGTTCCCTTGATTTTCCTTGCAGTGTGACAGGCTGATTGATGTCATACTTTGTAGGGTTTGAGCTATGAAACTTTTCTATAGCAGACCTATAACCATAAAGCATCATCATATGAAAGGTTCTCACAGAGAGCAGGGAAGGGTATTTTGAGGCGTATTTTTTAAAAAGTGCCTCAAACCATTTACCATCTTCTATAGATGCTGCCATGGTCAAAAGGTATTTGCTAAAACATTGTTCATTATCATTGATCATCCCTTTTTTTATGAGTTTATCTAGTATGTTTAGCCTTTCTTTATGAAGGACAGGCAACTTGTAGCAATACTTGGCTTGTTTCTTTAAGGTTTTTATGTCGCATACCTCTATAGCTGTTTCCAACAACGAAGGATAATGAGAGGATACGTACTCAAAAAGACAAGGTTTCTTTTTAGCGAAAGGTTGAAATAAATCGCAACCATTTTTTATAAAGGCTTCTAAGATCTCTATATTCTTTAGAAAATAGCTAAACACGAAAAAATTACCTATTTTCTCGTTGGGGTTTATCCGCTCTGGCTGATTCGATAAAAGGTCAAGTACCTTGTCTTCATCAAAAAACACGACATTATTCTCCTGTTTGAAGCAGGTGGTAAATGAAATTTTTTCTGTACTCTGCTGACTGAGTGCAGCTTGTGTCGTATTGAGGGGGATCAAAAGAAGTGCAAAAGAGAAGTAAGAGCTTAGAAGTAGTTTTAAGTGGTTCATGATATAAAATTAATGTGGGTTGATGTTTTGATTGGCACCTTATTGTGCAAGGGAAAACCTCTTTTTTCAAGATAATGGGCGACAAATATATAAAGATTATATGGAATATCCCTTTTTATCAGCTATGCTGATCTCCTACTGTACCAAAGATAAATGGATAAACTGTGTTTATTC
>JBCCFU010000066.1:0-7084 GCA_039029575.1 Bacteroidota bacterium
AATTTAGGATCTTTAAATAAAAATATATCACAAAGACAAAAACCCCATTATTATGAGCACTATCAGAAATTTATTCCTAAAAAAGAAAACAATATTTGGGTACATAGCCCTTTTTCTCCTTACTACAAGTTCCGTTTCTATCAAAGCGGCTATTGATCCTGATTTGTACGATCGATACTCGAACATTTATGATGATCATAAGTCATATCAAGAGATGGAGATAGATCACTATCGTCACAGGGAACAGGAATCCACGGCTTTTGGAGAGCGATCAATCGAGCTAAAAAATACAGATGAAGATTTACCACATGCAACCCCTTCTTTATCAAAGAAGAAGAAGAATGATAGGCATAATAAGAAGAGTAAAAAGAAAAGAAAGAAAGAAAAATACAACGTAGTTAGCCATAACCACGTATCAAATAATGCATACAAACAAAATAAGAGGCAACAGCAGGTCATCAATTCTCACGATAATATTGCTCCTGGTGCACACAGACAAGAACCAGTCTGTGTATCGTCAATTACTCACACGATAGATCAGTCGGATTCCCAGGAAAAGAAAATTTCTTTGGCTGAAGTTCGTGAACTTATAAAAGAGAGTGAAAAAAAATCCGAAAAAAAGATAGCAGAAATAAAAGATGACATTGAAAAAGAACGCAATGAATACGAAGAACGCCTTGAAGAAAAAGACAAGGAATACAAAAAAGGCCTTAAAAAAGAACGCAAGGAATACGAAAAAGGCCTTAAAAAAGAACGCAAGAAACACGAAGAACGCCTTAAAGAAAAAGACAAGGAATACAAAAAAGGCCTTAAAGAAGAACGCAAGAAACACGAAGAACGCCTTGAAGAACTCAACAACAGAGCTAATAGAAGAAGAAGAGAAGCAGATCAAGTGGCCACTACCTTTGGTCTGGCGGGCGCTGTAGGAGGTGCTGGAACGGCTATTGTCAAAGGAGCTAAAATTGGATCCATTGTAGGAGGGGGAGTAGTTGGAGGTGCCGTAGGAGGAGGTCTAGGATACCTTTTTTATAGAGCTTTTGGAGAGTAACATTAACCCTTTAAAACAATACATCATTATGGAAAAAAAACTATTGATCATACTTTCAACACTCCTTGTTTGTAGCAACACTTATGCATCGCAGCCATCTTGTCCTACCATGCAAGAACAACTTTTGGCAAGAAAAAAACAGATGCAATCTCCCACAAAAAGAGAAGCTAAGAAGAATAATTTAAAGCCCCTTCAACAAAACAACAAACCCACAGGAAGGATTATTACAGACGAACAAAGAGAAAATAAAGAAATAAAAGAGTTAGAGAAAGACTTAAAAGACACACAAAAAGAAAGTGAAAAAGAACTCAATGCAACCCCTAATATATCGGAAGAGGTAGATTCAGATATCGATAATGTCAAGTTGTTCCTAAAACAATTTAGAGACCAACTCAAACGGGAGAACCAAAAAGAAAGCTGCGACCCAAAGACTGTAAAAGAAATAGAAGATAAAATCAAGAAACAAGAAGAGCTAATGAAATTCTTGACAAAAAAAAGAGAAACTTTGCAATATCAAGAAGAGATAGATCTCTCCCTGCCTGATAAAAAAAATAAAAAAGAAGATACATCTAGCCTTTTGATAGAAGATCAGCTTACCCAAAAAAATGATCGGATTAAGCAGGATAAAGGAAGCATCCCAAGAGGTGCCCCATCTACTACTACTTCGAACACCTCAGTATGCACATTGGACACGCTAGAAAAAAGAAGAGATAAAAGACTTAAAAAGATCAAAAAAGGGGCCAAAGAAGTTGATCAAGAAAACAAAAAAATAATAGAAGAAATATTATTTGATTTAAGAAGTAGACGTAATAAACAAATAATGGAAGAAATGGATTACGAAAAGGAAAAAGAAATATATAAAAAAAGAATTGAAAAAAGAGATAAAATATATAAAGAAAGCATTGAAAAAGGGAGGAAAGAGCATGAAGAAAGCATTGAAAAAGGGAGGAAAGAGCATGAAGAAAGAATTGAAAAAAGAGATAAAATATATAAAGAAAGCATTGAAAAAGAGTGGAAAGAGCATGAAGAGTATATTTCTTCCCTTGAAAAAAATATTTGTCCCCCTAGGAATGAAAATTCTATGGCAAGTACCGTTTTGACGGGGTTCAGTGTAATTGGGGCAGGAGTTTTGGGATTGGTATGGTCTGTTAAAAGTCTTGTAACAACCCCTCAAAATTTACCACAGCAACGCAAAAAGAAAGAAAATACAAAAAAAAAGCTTCATAGCAAGGCCTCATATCAATAATCTCACTTTTCTCCACAGAAAAGGGGGGAAGTATCTTGCTACTGAAAGCTTTTTATTGGGCCTTTCGAAGCGGTGAGCAGATACGTGACATCTTCTTTTCCCTAAATAATAATCTATTTTCGTCTCTCCAAAACTCCAAGGGAGCCATATGGCTGAAACCAAGGGCCTTCTTTTGCGTTTATATCTACAGTATCATAAAGATGAGATCAGGTGTAGAAAAAAGAGCTACAAGTTTGTACCTTTGCGTTATTCTTAATGAGGAGGTATCGTTATGCCTTGTAGCAGCTTTGTAGCTTGTAGTGACAAAGCGCTGAGAGAGGTGTGTCAACGAAAACAACGGTTAGGAAGTTGGAACTTAGCATTGTTATTTATGGATCAAAAGAAACGTAGAAATTTTTGTATTATTGCACATATCGACCATGGGAAGAGTACGTTAGCGGATCGTTTGTTGGAGACGACTGCAACGATTGATACGCGCAAGATGCGTAATCAGCTGCTTGACAACATGAGTTTGGAGCAAGAGCGTGGCATCACGATCAAGAGTCATGCCATTCAGATGCGTTATGCATGGGAGGGGGAAGATTATGTGTTGAATTTGATTGACACGCCAGGGCATGTCGACTTTTCGTATGAGGTGTCGCGCGCTATTGCCGCGTGTGAAGGGGCGTTGTTGGTAGTAGATGCGGCGCAGGGGGTACAAGCGCAGACCATTGCGAACCTATACCTTGCGTTGGGGCAGGACTTGACGATCCTTCCTGTATTGAACAAGGTAGATCTCCCGAATGCACGGGTAGAAGAGGTAACCGAAGAGGTCGTCGACTTGCTAGGCTGTTCGCCTGAGGAAGTGCTCCATGTGAGTGCTAAAGAGGGAATAGGTATTGAGGAGTTGTTGGCTGCCATCATACAACGTGTGCCAGCACCACAAGGCGACGCTACAGCCCCGTTACAAGCGATGGTCTTTGATGCTATGTTTGACCCGTTCAAGGGAGTAGAGGTTTATTATCGTATTTTCAACGGCACCCTCAAAAAAGGAGATACGATCTCTTTTTTACAGACGAAGAAGACGTATCATGCCGATGAGATCGGGATATTGAAGTTGGAACATGTACCTCAGGCATCATTAGGGGCGGGGGATGTGGGTTATCTGACAGGTTCGATCAAAAGCGCACAAGAGGTGAAGATAGGCGATACGCTCACGAAGGCGAACCATCCTTGTGAAGAGGCTATCAAAGGCTTTTCCGAGGTTAAACCGATGCTTTTTGCAGGATTGTATCCTGTGGATTCGAGTGACTACCCTATGTTGCGCACCGCTTTGGAGAAGTTGCAGCTCAACGATGCGTCGTTAGTATGGGAACATGAGACCTCCACAGCCTTAGGACTCGGCTTTCGATGTGGCTTTTTGGGGATGTTGCATATGGAGATCATCCAAGAGCGCCTTTGGCGTGAGTTCAACATGGAGGTGATCACCACCGCGCCTTCGGTGCAGTTTAGGGTGATGGACAGACAAGAGAACGCTCACATCGTCCACGCAGCTACTGCGATGCCTCCACCTGCACAGATTGCCTTTATAGAAGAGCCTATCATGAAGGTGCAGATCATCTCTAACCACGAATTCATCGGCCCAATCATCCAGTTATGCATGGAAAAAAGAGGAATGTTAGAAGACCAACAATACATCACGCCAAAGCGGGTAGAGCTTCAGTTTCAGTTACCTCTTGCTGAAATCGCTTTTGACTTCTTTGACAAGTTGAAGACGATATCAAAAGGGTATGCTTCGCTCGATTATTCTTTTTCTCACTTTCAAAGGAGTGACATGGTGCGCCTCGATATCTTACTCAATGGTGATAAGGTCGATGCTTTCTCTGCCATCATCCATCGTGATAAAGCCTATCGGTGGGGTAAGAAACTGTGTGAAAAGCTTAAAGACCTCTTGCCTCGTCACCTTTTTGAAATCCCTATCCAAGCGGCTATCGGTGGAAAGGTGATTGCGCGTGAGACAGTGCGGGCCATACGTAAAAATGTGATAGCCAAGTGTTACGGCGGAGATATCACACGTAAACGCAAACTGCTGGAGAAGCAGAAGGCAGGCAAAAAGCGAATGCGTCAGGTTGGCAGCGTAGAAGTACCACAAGAAGCGTTCCACGCACTGCTCAAGGTGAAATAATTTTGTAAACATTGAGAGATAAACACTCTTCTAATTGGTACCGTCTACTTTTGTGTACCTTTTTCTTCTTCAGAAGGTTGATTCTCTACAGAAGGCACGGAGCTTTTAGCGATCAAAGCAGCCTCTGGCATAGGATGACCGTATGTTCCATAATTATAAGGTATGTTGAGGTAGAGGGGATACACAAACACAACGGGCTGAATAATCAGACCTACTGGAGGAAGAGGAGCATATAATCCTGGTAAAGTAGAAGGTTGATAAAAAGGAAGAGAATGGTCATTTTGTGTATCATCTTTAAAAATGATATTGTCTACATGAAAAGCAGGTAGCGCTATTTGTTCCTTTTCTTGCGCTTGCTTTTCTTCGAACCCTAGCAACTGATGGTCTCTTTCGACAAGTTTACTACTGAGGTAGACACCTTTGGGACAGTATGGAGCCTTGCTTTCGAATAATACCCCTAAGTGAGAGACATTTTTGTCAGGTATCTGGGTGAAAATAACCCAGCCAATCTCGTACAAAGGGCTAGATGATGGTTCTTTTGCGTAATAGAGTACCTGTATAGGAGGAAAAGCTAGCTTCTTAACAGTATATAGCTGTTGAAGTGCATATCGTACGAAGCCTTGCATCGCTGTATAGGTAATGATCAAGTTATTGTCACTCCTTTCCTTCACCTTTTTGTATTGTGTGAGGTAATGCCATGGAGTGTTGTCAGGAAGGTAGTAGAAAGGACTTGTCCTTAACAACGTTCTATACGTAGGATGAGCACGTGAGTTCGGTGGCAAATGATTGAGCGTGTTATACCTTTTTTCTAGTTGAGAGAGAGTTTTTATGTCCATGAGCTTATATAAAGTTCTATCGTTTTTGATAAACTTGTAGAGTACCATATAGAGCGGTTGATTATCTCGACAGATAAAGTCAGTATGGCCGATCAGGAATGTCTTTGACGAACCTAGGTACGTATACGTTTGAAAGCACCTATACACGCTTTGCAGGGCAACGGTAGCATGAAGCCAAGCCATAAGGTCACGTTCTTGCCTTATTTTATCGGAGAAAAGATACAAATTTTCCTTGACGAAATTGAGTGATATCTTCACATTTGCGATATCTATCGTTGTAAACATTTCCGGCGAATAGATTATGCTTTCGTTGCGAAATTTGCAAGGGCGCTTTTCTTTGAAAATTATTTTTTTAAAGCGATTATTCTCTTTCGTAGGATCAAAAGGAAATGGCCCTATATTTTGTGTACCAATACCTACATGGCTATTATACATCCTGTTTGGATGGAGTTGTAAAGCTTTCGCATTCCACCTGTTACCTTCTAACCTAAAAGAGAGGCCTACATAAAACCATTTACCTTCATACTGTATGGAAATCATTTGTACCCATTCGATACAATGGCTTCCCTTTTCTCGTACTTGTGGCTTTTTGTTGACGAATGTGGGGAATAAACACAAATTCTTATACTTTGCTTCAACCAAGCATTTGTTTCTTAACTTTTCGTGCCCTATAAAGAGATCGATTGGCATGATGACTTTTTCTTTGCTTTCTTCAGTGTACACTCGGCAGTTTAGCGGGCTAGGTACTTGTGGGAGCTCTCTAAAATTGGTGCTCTTGATCGCTCCAACGAGTTCGTGGTACCTTATTGGTCTAGCAAGTTGTTCACAAAAAGAAGGTTTTCTCCGTGAGGAGCATGGCAACCCTTTTTGAGGTATAGCGTATTTTTTCTCTATTTCTTTCGTGGTGGACAGTATCTCAAGGAGCCATTTATATCTTATGCCATTTTGACGAGGGTTGGATTTACAAACCATATAGAGTGTGTTATGAGGTGTAGGTAGGCCTTGAGAACGGTCGTGCAAGTCGGTATTAAACAGCAATATAGATCCTTTTTGAAATGTAAATACCCTAGCCATTCCGTCATTGATCTGCATAATGGCTGTATAACGCAAATAAAAGTTCAAGGTTCTCGCGTAGAGAAATGGTTGCTTGACCCTGTTTTTCAATGTTTTTACAAAATCGTTGGCAATGTACAGATGATGCCAATGGTTTTGCAAAGGATCACATACATACGGCTCTTCACGGGTCATTGCGCCTAAATCGTGTGTGGTTCTAGCGAGGAAAAGGCTAGGTTTTTTTGTAAGATGATACGTTGGATATCATCTGCAGTAGGGGCTTTTTTGTGTTTGTAACAATATTCGAAAATAGAAAGGGCATACACTTCATGGTTCCATGTAGGCATAGGAAAGTTGGTCGGTTTTGGGAATCTTTTTATATGCGACGTAAAAGGGAAAAGTTTTTCAAGTAATCCTATATCTTCTCTTTTGCTCAGGAATAGCGTATCCATAGGATATCTCCCTAAGAGTCCTTCCTTTTTCATATGTTTCATAAAAATACCTTGGTTGTCCTCATCAAAATAGGTAGTATCCCCCTGACTCGTATAATAGTCGGCAAGGGCTTGGTCTACGGTTTCGTATTGACGGGTATATTTGGGAGGTTGAAGTTTTCTTCGATATACAAATTTGCTTCCTTTCGTAGACAAAGAGCATAATCCAATGATGATATATATAAGCCAGTTTCTCATGATCAGTAAAATATGTAGGTTCATTTTTTAAGTTATAAAAAATATTCT
>JBCCFU010000067.1:0-7046 GCA_039029575.1 Bacteroidota bacterium
GCGTTCTGTCTTCTCTTTGTTGCTCTTTCCACTCCTGAATTAGCCTTTGATTACCCGATTTTAAGACGGGTGGAACAGCTAAGCCTCGAAAGACAGCAGGTCTTGTATAGACAGGAGCAGCGATGAGTCCATCTTGAAAAGAATCGTTGAGGGCAGAGGTCTCATCTGAAAGTGCGCCGGGCAAAAGCCTGATGATACTTTGGGCTATAATGGCTGCTGGTAGCTCTCCTCCAGGCAAGATATAGTCTCCAATACTCACCTTTCGCAAGTCAACACAGTCACATATGCGTTCGTCAATACCTTTATAATGACCGCAAAGTAGAATGATATTGCGGCAAAGGGAAAGTCGGTTCGCCATCGATTGTGAAAAAGCTTCCCCCTCAGGCGCTAAATAGATGATCTCATCATAGGCACGCTCTTTTTGAAGGTTTTCAATACAACGTACGATCGGCTCTAACATCAAAACCATACCCGCCTCACCCCCATAGGGCGCATCATCTATTTTCTTATACTGCCCAATGCCATAGTCACGCAAGTTATGCACATGGACCGACGCTAGCTTCTTCTCAATCGCACGTTTGACGATTCCATAACCAAAAAGAGGTCTAAGCGGACTAGGAGCACAAGTGATAATATCTATTCTCATATATCATAAATCGCTATTTTGTAGCGAGGGAGGGATTTGAACCCTCGACCTCCGGGTTATGAATCCGACGCTCTAACCAACTGAGCTACCTCGCCTGATAGGAATTCGGGGACAATAATACGGTTTTTTTTTGTAATTTTAGACTTAATGAGCAAAAAAATAATCATACGTATAAAAAAGTAAACTACTTCTCCACATGTACCCTCCAATTCAACGCTTAATCTATCACATCCGACAATATTTTGGCTTCTCACGCCAAGAAACCTATGTAACATTGTTTTTACTGCTGTTGATCGCTTCGTCTATATGTCTTCCTTTGCTACTGAAAATCTGCGATAACTTTCACTTAAAAAAAATACACATGATCTTACGAGTAGTTAATTTGTAAAAAATTATTATATTTGTCCCTTCCTTAAACCTATACACCATCCATCTCTTATGACAGCTAGAAAAAATCAGAAGAAAAAAACAAACAAAAATAATTTTATATACCTCATTGCGGGCCTTTTGGGCGTATTGGCTATAGGAACTGGTACTTATTTTTTCTTACAACAAAGGAAAGCTTCTACCTATGAAGAGATTACTCCTCAAGAAGAAGAAGAAATCATACAAAAAGAAGAAGAGCTTAAAAGACAACAAGAAGAGGAACTCAAAAGACAACAAGAAGAGGAACTCAAAAGACAACAAGAAGAGGAACTCAAAAGACAACAAGAAGAGGAACTTAAAAGACAGCAAGAAGAAGAACTTAAAAGACAACAGGAAGAAGAACTTAAAAGACAACAGGAAGAAGAACTTAAAAGACAGCAAGAAGAAGAACTTAAAAGACAGCAAGAAGAAGAACTTAAAAGACAACAGGAAGAGGAACTTAAAAGACAGCAAGAAGAAGAACTTAAAAGACAACAAGAAGAAGAACTTAAAAGACAACAGGAAGAGGAACTTAAAAGACAGCAAGAAGAAGAACTTAAAAGACAACAGGAAGAGGAACTTAAAAGACAGCAAGAAACCTCTAAGCTTCCAGTGGTACCAGGTGAGCCTGAGATAGCAGAAGAGATAGACATTCCAGGAGCTTATACCGTTGTCTCCCACAATACTGCTGATATCCAGACGAACCCAATAGAAAATGCCAGTGTCCTCAAATTCCTTTCTGACCGCAAAAATAACCCTGATACTTCCCTTCGGAACGCAGCAAAAAAGTTGCTCCAAATTGACAAGAGTAAAGCCACTTATAGCGCCAGACAAGGTTTAGATGATCTTAAAAAAGCGTTCAAAAAGGTACTTTTCGCTTATTACAAAGCCATCGGTAAACGCAAAAGCAAGAAAAAGATAGCAAAAGAAGTAAACGCCTTTTTTAAAAAAATAAAAAAAGGTAACAAGATGACTTTAGAACTTTCAAAAATAAAGTTTAGCGGATTCGACAAAATGGTGCGTCAATATGGAGCTACCCGCTTTTCCCCTACTTTTTATAATAGGAAGATGATTTCATTTTTGTCTAAGAAGCCATCGAAAATGGATGTAGCTAAGTTCACAAAGCTTTGGATCAAAGAAATACAATCAATGCTCAAAATATTGTATCAAGACGCTAAAGAAAATTCAAAAGACCTCAAGAAGTGGCGCGAAGATTTACTTTATACCTTCCTCTTTGACTTACATACAACTACACGTCTTATCAAGAATGATGGGGTAGAAGCATGGCTTCTCTTCACAAAAAAGTTAGTAGGAAGCTCTCTAGGGAGTGTATCGAAGAAAAATGAAACACTCATACAACTCTATAAAAAGCGAAATCCAGACATCATATGTCTCCAAGAATGTGCCCCCTCTCTAGTGAAAGCATTGAAAAAAGAAGGTTATCTCATGCCTGAAAGTGAAATCAGAGAAGGATCCGCGATTCTCTACAAAAAGAATACTTTCGAAGAGGCGATGATCACTCCTGTAAAACTGAAACTAATAGACCTTAAAGCTTTACAGCTAGAAGGTGTTGCAGTACCCGAAAAAAGCATGAAAAAGCTAGTTAGCAATGAAGTGAAAATACACAAAGTCACGTACAAGGACATGATATGGCTAGTAGCCTCTTTTCATGCTACCTCTCAAGGAGACAATACGCTGCTCTTGTTAGAAGCACTTTTCAATCTACACAGAGATATGGAACAACAAGAAGGTAAAAAAGTACTCCTTGTGTTGGGAGCAGACGCAAATACTACCAATCAGGCAGAACTGATCGGAAAGAAACTTAAAGAAGACCTTAATGGGGTAGATCGAATCCTTGAAAAAAATGGAAACTACATCCGTATACTCCATGAAGGCAGTGACATAGGTACCGTACAAAAAGAGCGTTCTACGTTTCAAGTACAGCTTCAAAAGGCGCATATACGCAGCCATGGTATCTCCGACTTTATCGTCGTATCTACAAATGGTGAAAGCGATGAAGGCACATTGGTATTGACAAAAATAAAAACCTATCTTAGCTCACATGGTCCCTCTCTTCAAGAAAACCCCTCAGACCATAGGGTCATCGGGTTTACCTTCATACTACAAAAAAAGGAGGAAGAACAAAGTAAAGGTGAAAAGGCTAGTTCATAAGAAAAGCCTCTTTAGTTACTCTTAAACCATGGATACAACCACGCATGCCAGCTGCCTTCACAAAGTAAACACTTACTTACAACGTATCGAAGAGAAGAAAGCACTGAACGCCTTCATCCATACTTATCCAGAAGAAGCGCAACAGCGAGCTATAGAGGTAGATAAAAGAATGGAAGAAGGCAAGGCAGGGTTGCTAGCAGGTATGGTCGTCGGACTCAAAGACCTTTTCTGCTACGAGAACCACCCGGTCACCGCAAGCAGCGCTATCTTAGAAGGCTTCATCTCACAGATCACCGCCACCTCTGTACAACGCCTCCTAGCACAAGATGCCATCCTCATCGGACATCAAAACTGTGACGAGTTTGCCATGGGGGCAAGCAACGAACATAGTGTCTATGGAGCTGTAGCACACCCACTAGACCCTTCTTACCTTCCAGGCGGCTCCTCAGGCGGCTCTGCTGCTGCGGTCGCTAGCAACCTCTGCGATGTCGCCTTAGGTACAGATACAGGTGGTTCTGTACGGCAACCTGCTGCTTGGTGTGGCATCATCGGACTCAAACCCACATACGGACGTATCTCACGCTATGGAGTCATTGAGTTTGCCTCATCCCTTGATACCGTCAGCATCCTCGCACGTGAAATAGAAGCATGTGCCAAAATGTTGGAAGCCCTCGCAGGCGTTGACCCAGGTGACAACACCTCCTCAAGCCAACCTGTGCCTGCCTACCATCAACATCTCTCATGGAATAAAAAAGCACGCATCGCCTACTTCAAAGAAGCCCTCGATCACCCTGCCCTCGACGAAGAGGTTAAGGCACACACCCTAAAAACACTCAAAAGACTTACCCAGCAAGGGCATACCGTCACACCTGTTAACTTTCCGCTCCTTGAATATGCTTTGCCTACCTATTTGATCCTCAACACGGCGGAAGGCAGTGCAAACCTAGCTCGCTATGACGGCATTCGCTACGGACAACGAAGCTCTAAGGCCCAAACCCTCGACGAAGTATATACTCAGACACGTACCCAACTACTTGGCAAAGAAGTGAAGCGCCGTATCCTGCTTGGCACCTTCGTCTTAAGCGCCCGCTATTACGATGCCTACTACACACGTGCCCAAAAAGTGCGACGACGTATCAAAGAAGCGATGGAAACACTTTTGGAAACGTATGACTTTGTCCTATTGCCTACCTCTGCGACTACTGCCATGCGACGCGGACATACCCAAGATGATCCGATCAAAGAATATCTCTGTGACCTCTACACGGTGATTGCTTCGGTTTCAGGGCTCCCTGCTATCTCGATCCCGAACGGTAATACAGAGGCTGGGTGGCCCATCGGGTTACAAGTCATTGGCAAAGCTTTTGACGAAAAATCTCTGCTCGCTTTTTCGCAATATCTTATGAAAAATGGCGAATCATAGTTGTTCAAACGAAAGACATCTGTTTCTTTGCAACCTTTCCTCTTTCTGTTCGAAAATTACTTTTTATCATTTTTGTAAACTCAGTGATGTATATCCAAATAGGCTTTTTCTCTAATTAGCTCTTCAATTACTTTTACTAAAAGACCCATATTTATTTTTTCCTTTTCTTCAAAACCACTAGCACGAATGATCTGCTCGATTATGTAGAGATCATCATTCTGAAAATAGCAGTAACGCTTATCTCCAAAATATTTTCTTAGGCTCTTCTTACAGCAGCAAATTTGCTGCTTGAACAGACCAAATTTAATGAGCTGTAACAAGTCCTGTTGAAAACAGATCAACTGTTGAACCCTCATATATTCTTTAAATTTCGGGGAAGTGTTTGCCAATGAATTACTTCCTTCAGGGTCATAATCAGCCCTTGTTCCTGATAAACTAGATACGCCTATAGAAAAATTTATCCTACCAAAGAAAGAGAGATCAAGCAGAAAGAGATAATGCTCCCAAATATCAATGTTTTTCATACCATATTCAATACGTTTAAGTGCTTTCAGCAATGTATTATACTTAGAAATATCACATTTCTCCTCTTCTTTTTCCTCTTTCTTCTTCTTATGATAATCCTCATCATCCGTGTCATCATCCGTGTCATCACTATTCAGTAGGTGACCAACAGGTTCTATATGAATTACGACGGGGCCCAATATTTCGTAACCTTTTTCATTTTTGTCAGTGAATTTTACCAACCAAGGTATATCATAACCGGACGCTTTTATATAATCAGACGCTTCTATTATCTTTATGATTGCTTCTTTATCGTTAGATGAAATGATAAGCTTCTTTTTTTCAAAAAGAAAAGCGTATTTGCTTCGATTATAATTAAAATCGTAACACATCTTTTCTTTCTTATCGCAATGTTCTTGGATAAGCTTTAGATGGTATTTTCTTAGAAGTTTAAGTATTAATTCCCTTTTATCTATGTTTCTGCTATAACCTATGTTTGCTCTATGAGGAAAGTGGTTATCAAAATGCACAAGCATACATTCTTGTGGACTTTTCTGAAGTTGTGCTACTACCTCATTATCGTACATCTTATTGACAGAACAAAAGCGTGCAAATTTTCCTGTTTTCAAATTTCCATGTTCTCCTTTGTAAATAAGATATGACTTGCCCAGCGTTTGATAGTACTTCTCGAGCTCGTACTCGATTTTGTTGATTATCGTCGTACTCTTTGCAGGCTTTTCGAAAATCTCTACTTGAAGTTGATTTTGAGCTTGGCTTATCTGTTGAGGCGGCCTTGGATTGCCACTTTTTTTTGAGGAGGAAAGTAGGGATAGTGTCTGGGGTGGGTTGTTATAGCTTTTTAAAAAGTTAAGTATGAATTCATTTTTACTTCCGTTTACTGTATAAGGAGAGTGTTTTTGTTTTTCTGTCTGAGGTTTGTTTTTCGATTCTTTTTGCAGCTGAGATAGACTTTCGTGAACAAAAGGAAAGTCTTCATCAAAATCCACAAGCATACAATCGTCTGGGCTTTCCTTAAGTTCTTCTACTACTGTCTCATCGTCAATATCATTTCCTATACAAAAGTTTTTAAATTTTCCATTTCCATCCGCATCAAGATATGGGATGTTCAGGCTTGTATAGTATGTGTTGACATGCTGATCGATTTGGTCGATTATAGTTGTATTTTCGGCAGCAAAAAGGGGCATACTGAGAAGCGTCAGGAGCATGCCTAGTTGTTGTAATTTCTTTTTTAGAGTAGGTAGTAAGAATAGGTGGTACATGTCGAAAAGGTTTTATTAGATGAGACTTTAAGGTAAAAAGAGATACAAATTTAGTATACAAAGTTTGTTTATCAAAATTTTAAGAAAGGGTAACCATCTGTTGGTAACTATGTTTCTATTTCTATCACCCAATGTCGCTTGGGCATTTTTTTGGTTCAGTAAAATCAGCATCACTGACCTCATCGCTTTCAGTTTTCCCTTGCATGAGGTGAAGGAAGTCAGGAATAGTGTACATAAGCGGGTATTCTCCGGCATCATCTATCTCTTGGATAAAGTGGGTTTGAAACTTGGATAGGTACCCTTTGGCTTTTTTTAGAAGCTGATAAAATGGATAAGTTTACTGATGATAATGTTTTTTAATCTGAATTTTTAATTGTTTTACCTTTCCACAGGGGACGCTGCGGGAGGCTTGTAATGGTTTAGGTTTACCTTGTATAAAAAACAATGTGCTTGATATCTCTATTAGCTAAAGGTCGCTTAGGAGGGAAGGTTACATACTAAGTAAACAACCTTAGCAGCCTTTAGCTAATAGAGATATCAAGCACATTGTTTTTTATACAAGGTAAACCTAAACCATTACAAGCCTCCCGCAGCGTCCCCTGTGGAAAGGTAAAAC
>JBCCFU010000068.1:0-7011 GCA_039029575.1 Bacteroidota bacterium
CATGGCAGCCTACAAGAAGTCCGCTGCCCAATGAGGATGAGTTGGAGGAGAGCAATGTTAGCTGCCAAGTCATAGGAAGCATAGGCATAGAACAAGCAGTAAAAGGAGCCATAGTGGCAGACAATCTGCTTTAGGACCAACGCGTGAGGTAGTGGATGGTGTTTTCTTTGAGGCGATCGATCTAACGGATGGAAAAAATTTACCTATCGAATAGCCATTCTACTGAAATGACAATCCCGGTACTCAAAAGGGAAGGCACTGCTGTAGATGTTCCTGACATTCTCACCTACACTAAAGTACAAGAGTTGAATTTGTCCAAATAGGTTTTTAAATCATATCTTTGCCCTCATGGGAGAAAATAAAGTTATTGTCCGTTATGCCCCAAGTCCTACGGGGCCACAACATATAGGAGGCATTCGTACAGCGTTGTACAACTACCTTTTTGCGAAAAAGCATAGAGGCACCTTCATTTTGCGCATTGAAGACACCGACCAGACACGTTTTGTACCAAAGAGTGAGTCTTACATTATGGAAGCATTGGCATGGCTAGGCATCACCCCCGATCAAGGCGTGATACAAGGAGGTCCTTGCGGCCCGTACCGCCAGTCTGAGCGCAAGTCGATATATAAGTCATACGCCGAAGAGCTCATCCAAAAAGGGAAGGCGTACTATGCGTTTGACACTACAGAGGCGCTGGATACGATGCGTTCGAGACTTAAGGCTGCGAAAGTAGCAGCCCCCAAATACAACGCCATCACACGGGCAGCCATGCAAAACTCGTTGACGCTCCCCGCAGAAGAAGTGACAAGGCGCCTAGAAGCAGCAGAACCCTACGTCATCCGTTTGCTCGTCGACCCTAAGGCAACGGTCAAGGTCTACGACCAAGTGCGCGGCTGGGTGAAAGTGCAAGGCGCAAGCTTAGATGACAAAGTATTACTCAAAGAGGATGGTATGCCTACCTACCACCTCGCCAACATCGTTGATGACCACCTCATGGGGATCACCCACGTCATCCGAGGAGAAGAGTGGCTGCCTTCAGCCCCCATCCACGCATTACTCTATGAAGCATTTGGTTGGGAGCCCCCCCTTTTCGTACACCTCCCCCTCATCCTCCGTAACCAAGGAGAAGGCAAGCTCAGTAAACGAGTCGCACAAGAGAGTGACACCCCCATCTTCCCCCTCACATGGGATGACCCCACCAGCGGCATCACCTTTCAAGGCTTCCGTGAAAGAGGCTACCTGCCCGAAGCACTCCTCAACTTCTTGGCCCTCTTGGGATGGCACCCCTCAGGTGATCAAGAGATCTTCACCCATGACGAACTTATCGAAGCTTTTTCTCTCAAAGGGATCAACAAGTCAGGGGCGCGTTTCGATGTAGAAAAAGCGCAGTGGATCAACCAACAACACCTTAAAAAGATGAACGATGGCTACCTAGCTACCACCTATCTTCTCCCAAGCCTAAAAGCCAAAGGCCTCGATGTCTCCCTAGACAAAGCGATAGAAGTTTGTCACGTCGTAAAAGAGCGTATCTGCTTCCCTAAAGACTTGCCCGAAGAGAGCATCTACTTCTTTCAACCTCCTCCTGCCTACCCACATGCGGTCACCCAACCACAAAAAGCTTTTATCAATGCCTGTATCACTCAATTTGCTTCCGTTCACCCATGGAATTCTGAGACCATCAAAGCATCTTCCCAAGCGTGTACCCAAGCGGCAGAACTCAAATCACGCCATACCATGCCACTCCTTAGAAAAATACTCACCGGCAGAGAGAAAGGGGTAAAACTCCCTCTCATGATGGCGGTGCTTGGCCAAGAAGAAGTGATCAATCGCCTTAAAACATCTCAGAAAAGTCTCGTAACCTCCTAGAACAGGCCTCTCAACTGGCAATTGTAATGAAAATGCCCTATCTTTACCTTCGCCCTAGTCCACCCTGTCATGAGAAAAATACATCTATGCTTACTTCTTACCGCCTTTTCCCTTGCCCAAAGAAGCGGGGTACGTGTGGAGGGAGCTTTCAAAAAAGAGAAAGAATTTCAAAAGATTAGAGATAATTTTAAGAAAAAGGTTTCGGAAAGTTTGAATAAAAAAGAGAGCGAAAAAAGTAAAGAAAGTTTGATCTTACACTTGAACAGCGCACTTACACAACTTAAGAATATTGGAGATAATGATTTCTATAAAGATAAAGAATATTACTTTGAAAAACATTTGCACGACCAACTTCTTTTCATAGATATTAATCCAAATAATGGAGCGCTTAATTTTTTGGCAAAGAAATTGCTTATTGCCCAACAACTGCTTGAGGAAGGAGTGATAGGAAAGTTTGTCTTAAATGAAAATGGAAAAATGGTGCTTGAAGAATTAACAACCATGAGTGATGAATTTTATAATGATATGAACAACGAACCATACGCTGCTATAACTCAGATGAAAGCATACCGCGAACTTTTCTACTGCCTGTACACACCCACAACACCCTACTACTTTAGAAAAAACCTGCGTAAACTATTCGAAGATAGCGAAAAAGCGGGCTGGAACCAGCTGATAGGCGCACAAACCCCTCAAGATCAGAATAAACCTTACAAAAAACAAACCATCATCAACGCTTTGCAAAGAGTTTTAGGAAACATACGAAATGATCTTCAAGCAATAGCCCTACAGTTCTACAGTGCACTCAAGTACAAAGACGACCTAGCCATCTATCTCATGGTGAAGCTAGGCCTTACCATCAGCAAAAAAACAGCCTATCCTGAAGACAAAGAGAGCGTGACATTTCAAGACAAAACAAAAAATATAACCCTTTCCAAAGGAGAATACGAATCAGCCATCCAACAAGCATACAAAAAATATAAAGCCACTATCGACCAAGAAGACCAAGAGATAAAAAACTTCTTCAACACAAATAAGCCGAGCAAAAAGAAAAAAAAAGTAGAAAAACCGGAGGATGACAATGGTGGTGACGAACCCTCTGGTAATGGGCACGATACAAGACCCGAAGAGCAAAAAAGCTACAGCCCAGGCCTCCTATCCCTCGTCAGCATCATCCCTTTCTGTCTCTACCTTTTTGCCAAGCTTATCCAAGCCAAGAGAAGTTCAGCCCGCCAAAGAGAGCGATACCTTTAACGAATTAGGCAGAATTCTCACTCCAAAATAATCTTTGATTATTTGGAGGGCGATGGATAGCACCTATTTTCTTTGAAAATAAAGAAATGTTTTTTACCCTAGCTCCAGCTGATGCATGCGGACAGCGTGTTTGTATAAAGAGTCCTCTATAGCTATACTGTCAGCGCAGGTGCTATAGCCAGAGAATGAGTCTGACTAGCTCATTAGGTCGCAAGAAGCTCCATCCAAAATTGGGTACCCTTTTTGGTGGTCGGAGCATGTCACGGCAACTCAATGACAAACTCAGTAAATGAGTCCTTCCCCTTGTACTTAGAATAGCAAAAAACCTTACCTCCCGACGCTTCGATCACCATACGCGTAAACGCCAGCCCCACTTTGTGCCTCCTAGATTCCGTATAGTGAAGATCGAAGATATAGCGAAAAATCTCAGGCGGGATACCCTCCCCATTGTCGCGGATCGATATTTTACGTTGCTCCCCATCCACCGTCACCTCCACCACAGACGCATAGCCATGGTGATACGCATTGCTTATCAAGCTCGCAATCACATTCGGAAAGACACTGCTAAGCACCTTCGCCTTAAAATCTTTAGGACAAGAAAACCGTATATCCAATTTCTCCAAATATTGACTAGACACCCGCCTGATCCCCTCTTTGACAAAGCCATACATACTCACACTCTGCTCAACGAAGATACCCAGTATCTGTTGCTCAATAAACTTTGTGAAGTGACGCAAATCCTCCTGCGCTTCCCTTGACCGCTCGATGATATGCGTTGAAAAACGATCTAAAAACCTATATTGCCGCTTATTGATAAAGAAGCCATCCCTACCTTGCGAATCCGTCGTCTCATGACCTTGTGCAAAAGCCGTCCGCAGGATATTACCCATACCTTGCAACATATGCAGCGGATCGCTCATCTCCTGCATCAAGTTATTCGTCGTGATACGGTTCCAGTACAACTTTTCCAGCATATCTTTATCCTTTTTACCCTTAAAGACAGCGACAAGGGCAAAGAGCAATACGATCTCATACACTCCCATCCATCCCGTCGTACCCAAAGTATAAGGCACAAAGCCCTTTCCCACCACATACCACGCCACCGTAGCCAACACCACCCCCGAGCCCCCCAGTACAAAGAAGAGAAACGTATCTACCAAACACAACAAAAAGACAAACATCCCTATCCAATGCAACATGGCAAGCATACTTTCATGCTTATGAAAAAAGACAAGCGTTGCCGAAAAAGGTACACAATAAAAAAGTGTAAACAGCCAGTAGAGCGCATGATAAGGCTTCCAAGACTTAGGCCATGTCCACTCAAAAAGCAAGACAAGACACAACAGCAAAGAGACACCGCGCACCCCAGAGACGATATGCAACAGATGCCCATTTTCACTACCTAAAACACATTCTAATGTATACAAAACGAAAAGGAACGAAGAAAAGCGGAAAGCAGAAGGAGCAGGACACGTCAGTAAGCGATACCTTGCCCAAGCCGGCAATTGCCGCATACCCCCTAACCAATCTTTCAAAGAAAACTGAGACAAAGACATCCAGAGACTCTCACTAGTGGTATACCTACTCCTGTTAAGCACCGCAAAGCCTCGATGCACGATCAAATGCGTCAAAAAATAAGCAATCAAAGAAGCCACCACCACCATCCAAAAATAATCAGTCTTCTCCCACTTAGCATAAGAGAAAGCCACCGTAAAGACCACATAACAAAGACAATAATTTAAAAAAGACAACCGATCCGTCTTCACACCACAAATCCCTATCAACAAAGGCCACAACACCAACCCATACAAAACAACCGCACCTGCATACAAAGGCATATCCCACAAAGAATTATTGAAATAATAACCAAACAAAGCCATAATTAACGAAAAAAGCCCCATACCACCTACCAACATACGCGCGATTAAAGCCTTACTCTCCTCAGCAAACCCACTACCTGACATCCAGACCTTCAAAGGTCCCAGCACATCACGCAACATCGTGATACCGACCGCATGCAAAAAAGAGTCTGCCGTTGAAAACAACACCCCCAAAAAGGAAGCACATACTACATCCTTTCTCCATGAGTTACCTTCAAATAAGTACTGCAAGATCTTTAGTAACATACTCTCTCCCTCTTTAACACTAAGCTTGCCCTCACTTAGTATATACCCACCAAAACTTACCACAATCAAGAAAAAGAAGAAAACCCCGTAAAACATCGCACTCACATACCACATCTCACGCACCTGACGCTTGCTACTCACCATCAACATACGATGAAAAATCGGCAAGGTAAGACTGAAAGTAAAAGAAAGATGCCAAAAACATAATTTTATAATCGGCTCTTTGAAGTTTTGCAACTCCTGCACACGAAGCTTCCCCGCACTCTCATTAGAAAAATACTTTAACATCCCCTCCAGACCGTCCGTTTTGACTAGTAACCAACGCGCCAATACCGCTAAGACCCCAAAGACAAGAAGAACCTGAAAAACATCTGTATAACTCACCGCACGCATCCCTCCCCAAGCACTATAAGCCACCAATATACCCCCAAACAGCACAATCGCCAAATAAGGGTTTAAACCCAACAAAGAAAAACTTAAAATACCAATTGAACGTATCTGTGTCACCGCCACAAACAACGACACCACCACTCCTACTACCCCCATCAAAAGCTGTCCCCAAAAACCATAAAACTCACGCATCAAGTCCCCCATGGTCACACTGTTTCTAAAATAAATCAATCGCGGCGCAAGAAATGTTCCAATCGCCCAAAAAGAAAATAACATAAACAAAATATGCACGATCACAAAAGGCAATTTATACTCCACTATAATATTCGACAAATAAAGCTCTCCCGCTCCAATAAACGTCGCCAACAAGGTCATCACCAACACCGAAGTCGGTAACGAACGCCCCGCTACCGCATAATCGTCGAAACTCACCAGCCTCGTCCTACCCTGTGACAAAAAACCAGCCACCGAACCGAAAAAAATCAACCCCATCAACGTCGGATGATCGGCCATCGCATTTATAAAAATCGTTATCATATCATAAAAAATTAAGGATAAAAGAACCTCACTTCGTTTTTTGTGATCTTCTTAAACTATTAAATTAACAAAAAAACAAAGAAAAATAAACGAACAGGCAGGCGATCGAACCCTCCACTCCTTCTTGAATGCCAAAGCTTAAGGAACGCTGTCACACAAAATTTATTAAAGTTTATGACCAGCAGTGAGAAAGTAGCCAATGTGTTAACCTCATCCAAAGATCCCCAGAAATGCTTTCAGCTCCTTGCTATCATAAAAACCAATTTCAGCCGCAAGAACATAAAACACGTTAAACTCTTTTTTTTTTCACGGCTAATATGTTATATTTGCCTTCAAAATCATTATTTCTATAAAAAAGCGAACTACAATATGAAAAAGAAAGTTTTCCTGCCTATTACTTTATGTATTCTTATGAGCATCTTCTCTTCCACCACATCGGCTAGCGAAGCCGAGAGCGAAGTCGAGAAAGATAAAAAATTATCCCAACTTGCCGACCAGATAGTCGAAGAGGTAGGTAAAGGTGGTAAAGAAACCATACTTATAATCAAAAAGCAAGGAGTCCGTTCTAAATTGATGTATAATCAAGCATATCGGTTCGCAAAGCTACGACGTGATGGATATGACAAAAAAAATGGAGGACTACTTGATGAAATTGTTGATCTAGAACATGCTATATTATTCAAGCGAAATACCACGGAGAAGGAGGTGTCTATAATAAACGAAAATGGAAAGCAGGAGAAGAAAAAGGAAGTAAAAATGATAACAAAGGAGGAGTAGAATAAACTCCTTGAAAAAAACAAAGTAGATATAGTAAAAAAAAGAAAAGATGCCGAGAAAA
>JBCCFU010000069.1:0-6975 GCA_039029575.1 Bacteroidota bacterium
AAAAAGTAATGATTTTATTACATAAAAATTAAATAATCACCTCCATGACATTACAGAGCCCAAAGAATCTTTACCTCCTCTTACTCTCACTATCAGCTCTTTGTATACCACTCATAGCTACTAATTCAATTCACAGCACAGACACTACGTCACAAGATGGCCGTCTAAACCCTTGGCTCCCTATTCCTAATACAGACACTACGTCACAAGATGGCCGTCTAAACCCTTGACTCCCTATTCCTAATGGAGATTTTTCTTTATTCGATGCCATCTACGCAAATGAAGAGAAAAGAGTAGATTGGTTGCTTACCATCTTTGAATTCGACCTCTTGAAGCCGTTTGATAAACATGACCCTAAAAATGATGAAAGCACACGGCAGAAGATGGAAGATTATGAAGGATACACAATCATCAACATGGCCGTTGCGCTTGGACGTCTATCTATATTCAAGCTATTATGGGAGCACAATCCAAAATTAGCAGAACAAACAATGAGCAAAGCACTCGGCCATTTTACTACGTTTAACAGCTTTCAACTTGCTACTTACAAAGGCCGAACACCTATCGTCAAGTTTCTTCTGCTCGAGCAACGTCGGCCTGAAATACCTTCGATGCTCTTCCGAAAACGGTTTAACTCATACCTTACCAAAGCTCTCGAAGAAATCATCAAAAAATATATAGGACCTTTTGCCAAGTACACACGCATAGAAGTCAGTCAAGGTAATCATTGGCACAAAGGAGAGCTCCCCATTCAACTTGCAGAAAGAGAAGGGTTGACTCATATAGTAGAAATGTTATTAGAACATGATCCATCTCTGGGAAAAATACAAAACAGAAAAAACCTCAAAGCGTGTCAGTGAGCTGTCATATATGCTATCCAGACGTAGTGAGTTCTGTGGGTAGTAATCCTAAGATTTTCCTTATTTTATCATGTTTTTTAATGATTGCAGCATTGATAGGCGTATAAAGACAAGGCTTGTTATGATGCATGGTCTTTTTAAAGTTGATGTATAAATGACTAAAAGTTTCTTTGAAAAAGCATTTGATGTACTTGAGGGGGCATTAAATTTTTTACTTAATCAGGTTTTAAGATTATTTAAGCTTCGTGATTGTCATGCGCCTGAAAAAGGACGTAAACGTTCACACTTGGTAGGATTTTCGTGTTTACTTTTACTAGTCTTGCCTGTAGGGTATCTCCATTTTTTCGTCAAAAGTGCGACATTGTTTGACTACTTTGTCTATATAGGTATAGGTATTACTAGTTCATCAGGTGATTATATTTTTTGTGGGAGCAAAAGATACCCTCATCTAGCTTATCATATGGTTTTTTTTGATAATTGGATGGCGTTCATTACGGTTGTGTACAATCTTAGCAAGTTTTATGTGTATAGACAGGAGGTTGATATGTATACTGGGTTAGATTTTTTTTTCTACTGTTTGGTATGTCCACTTTTGCTGTTGAGTCGGCGCGTTGAAGCACAGCGTAGCTGGGTTTGGGTTCATACGCTCTGGCATTTCTTGGCTACAGTCGTCTTGTTGGCGATTTTGGATATGCAGCGATTTGTAAAAGGGTGATCAATGAGCGGTAGGAAAAGGTTCAATATTCTACTTATTCTCAAGCTGGCGAGAGTTTGCAATTTGTAATTTTTTACTAGCTTTTTCTAAACTAGTCTAAATTTTTAGTTAAGGGGCTGGTTTCTTTTTTATCCAAGTAGTTTTTTTGTGAAACGATGCTTTTTCTTAGTTCTTTTTCTGTTTCTTTTCGTGCGTTGCCTGCTACGCCTCCCCCACGTTGGGCCACTTTTTTATGGGCTTTCATGTGGGTAGGTTGTTCGTTTTGTGAGATTTCGGTAGTCACCTTTTCGCCCAGCATGGTAAAGATAAGTTCCAAGTCAGTCATATGGTCACGTAAGCTTTCCTTCGAGCGTTCTGGAAGAGATTTATATTTTTTATATTCTCCTGGAGTCATCCCAAATGTAGCTTTTGATATTTCTGCACTTAAGATGGCGAAGCTTTTACCATCTTGTATACCTCGAGCCTTCCATTCATCGGTGAGGTTTTGTCGGATAGCTATGCTACGCAAGCGTTTATCGATCCATGCTTTATCGTACCCTTTTTTTTCATAGATAGCCTTCATTCTTTCTTGTGCTAATGCTGGGTTTTCGATTTCATCTAGGCGTTCTTTACCCAGCTGCGCCAGCCAACGCTTGAAGGGTTCGGCCTTTTTACTTGGGATAGATTGGATTAGACGAAAAGCGTTTTGGGTGTTTACACAGTCTGTAGCATACATTTTCCCATTGGGGCTTCGCAGTTTTAACTGTCCCCAAACTGGGGACAGTTGAAGATCAAGGAAGTTCCTTTGCTTTACTTTTTGCCAATACTTCCTCGGGTGAGGACTCTCTGTCAGTGCTTCTACGATATCAACAACTGAGAAAAACCATTCGTTTTGGTGCCATATTCTTCTAATTTTCTTTTGTTCAAAGAGGATCGGGTTGTGGTCAGTGGAGGGTGTAATGTCTTTTGTCATGGAGCTAATGTTTTGAGTTTTTCTTCATGCTATAAGAAGCCTAAAATAAGCGTTCTATAATAGCTATTCAAACACACTGTAATGTATTTTAGCACTTTACCGTAAACCCGAAGCTAGCCGATGGGAAAGATAGGTGGGTCTTGCCTAGGTTGAGGGAACGTACTGATCTACCAACTTTTCAAGGGGTATAGGGGAGATGAATGTCAACAAAATATTGAAGATATCAATAGGAACGTCGCCAAAGTTGTTGGCTTGATGAAGATATCCAACGACTAGTTTCTTCTCTTCTTGTGCATAGCGCTGTACAATGGCCGAAAAATGCTTGCCATCTACCTTTTTTTTACCTGTGTCAAATTGTAAAGAAAAAATACCTATCCCTCGTAAAGAAGATAGCCCTTCAACCTGCTTTATATGGTAATAAGACAAAATTAAGTGCCCTATCTCCTCCTGTTTTGGAAATGATATCTTCTCTAGATATGTACATTTTTTTAAGTTGAATGTCTTTAACCGTTTTACATTATTACTGCGAATCTGTCTGATTTTTACCGGGTCAACCTGACGGTTGCTAATACCTTGCTTACAAGAAATTACGCTGTTTTTTTCTGCTCCATCTCGCAAAGTGATGACAAACTCATATAATGAATTTACACGTTTGGGATAAGTTGACAGTCGATCCCAATGATCTACAAAATAGTTGCTGAGAAGTGCATCTTCTTCTTCCAAAATGGATATATAAAAGTCACTAGGCTCTTTTTGGGCGAGACACAGTGGACAAAGCGTTGGCTTGGTTTCCTCCATTTGGTGAAAGGAAGCTTTTAACTCAGAAGAAGAAAAAAACTTTGTAAAAAGCAATAGGCAGAAGAGTTTTTCCCTCGATATCATAAGCTAATCAAACGTTTATATATCGAGGTTAGCCTCGCGCGCGCGCCGTTCGATGAACGCTTTCCTTGGTGCCACATCTCCTCCCATAAGGACAGTGAAGGTGTTGGCTACGTCTTCAAAGGAGTCGATGGTTACCTGTTTGAGTTTTCTCCTGCTCGGATCCATGGTAGTATCCCACAGCTGTTCCGCATTCATTTCACCGAGTCCTTTGTAGCGCTGTACCATCGGATTACCAGGACCACCTTTTTTACGCATCTCTTCAAAGGCTGCATCGCGTGTAGCTTCATCCCAACAATATTTTTCCTCTTTGCCCTTTTTTACTAGGTAAAGCGGAGGCTGTGCGATGTAAACATAACCATTCTCTATGAGTTCAGGCATGTAACGGAAGAAGAAGGTCAGAATAAGAGTACGGATGTGACTTCCGTCAACATCAGCGTCTGTCATGATGATGATCTTGTGGTAACGCAACTTCTCAAGGCTTACCTTGTTTTCACCCTCTTCGTGAGGGTTGATGACGATACCAAGGGCCGTGATGATGTTCTTGATCTCTTGATTGTCGTAAATTTGATGCTCTTGCGCCTTTTCGATGTTGAGGATCTTACCTTTGAGCGAAAGGATACCCTGTGTACGTCGATTACGGGCTGTTTTAGCCGTACCTGCCGCAGAGTCTCCTTCTACCATATAGATTTCGCAGAGAGAAGGATCTTTTTCCGTACAGTCGGCTAGCTTGCCTGGCAATTTGGTAGAGATAAGCGCCCCTTTTCGTTGGACTGTAGCATACGCATCCGCAGCCGCCTTACGCGCTTTCGCAGCGATGATGAATTTTTGAATTAACCTTTTGATCTCAACAGGATGCTCTTCAAAATATGCTTTAAGATTCTCTTTGATCGCCATATGGACAGCACTTTGTACTTCAGGGTTGCCAAGCTTGCTCTTGGTTTGCCCCTTAAACTGAGGTTCTGGTACTTTTACAGAGACGATGGAGACAAGCCCTTTGCGCAGGTCGTCAGGGATGATGTTTATCTTAGAGCGCTCAAGGGCTCCTGACTGGACAACGAACTCTTTAAGGATGCGGGTGAGGGTCGTTTTAAAGCCAACGACATGCGTACCGCCTTCCGAGGTGAAGATGTTGTTGACATACCCAAGAATTTTTTCGTCCGTACGGGTATTGTAGATAAGCGCTACCTCTACATGTACCCCGTTTTGGCTTCCTTTGATATGCAAGGGCTTGGGCATCAATGTCTCACTGTCTTTGTTGAGGTGTTGGACAAACTCACTGACACCGCCTTCATAGTGGAAAGTCTCTTCTTTAGGATTGCCTTCTTCATCTTTTTCGCGCAAGTCTTTGAGATGGAGCCTAAAGCCTGGGTTAAGGTAGGCGAGCTCACGCAAACGTTTGACTATCTTGTTGTAATCGAAAGTGGTCGTACTAAAGATGGTAGGATCAGGCTTGTAGTAAACCGTGGTACCATGCTCTTGACTCTTACCTACTTTCTTGACCGCTGTCTTGGCAATGCCTTTTTCATATTCTTGTTCGTAGATGCCTCCGTCACGATGAACCGTCGCCTTGAAATAACTCGATAGGGCATTGACACACGAAATACCTACCCCGTGCAGACCACCCGATACTTTGTAGGCGTTCTTGTCAAACTTACCACCGGCGTGGAGCGTCGTCATCACCACTTCTAGGGTTGACTTTTTCTCCACAGGATGGAGCGCTACCGGAATACCTCGACCGTTGTCACTCACGCTAATGGCACCGTCTTCATATATGATGGTGGTTGCATCAGTACACTCTCCTACTTGGTTTTCGTCGGCAGCGTTGGCAATGGCCTCTTCCCAGGTTTGTAAAAGACCGTCTTCGTCTTGGCTACCCATGTACATGCCCGGACGAGCACGGACGGAATGGGGAAATTCTAGTACTTGTATACTCTCTGCTGAATAATTATTCTTTTTGCTCATGGTGATGGGTTGAAGGGACAAAAGTACGCATTTTTACCTAGAAAGCATAATCTCTTCTAGTAAAAAATCAGCGTATGCCTCAATCAAGCAAGGTGAGGGCTTGACTCCCAGTTAAAATAAGGGAGATTGCGCCCTATTTTTGTTCAATGTGTTAAGTAACGTTTTTCCTATCTGTTTGCCACCTTGCTCGCTGTCTTTCAAGAAAGTGTGCCCTTATTTCTTAGCAATGCACATATAGATCTAATGGGGTATAGTTATTTCATATTTTTATCTTTTCATGTTTAACCCCGCTAAAGGAAAAAGAGGAAGCAATACCTCATCTTCATCCTCTTCTTCCTCATCTTCATCATCCTCATCTTCATCCTCTTCTTCCTCTTCTTCCTCATCTTCATCATCCTCATCTTCATTCTCTTCTTCCTCTTCATCATCCTCTTCTTCCTCATCATCATCATCCTCTTCTTCTTCCTCCTCCTCCTCATCCTCTTCTTTTTTGATAACGATTTTCTTTTGAATGTATGATAAAACTTCTTTCTCTTCGCGTTTATGCCATATAAGAACATGGTATTTTGCCTCTTTTATTGTAGAAAAAAACATGAAACAACCAATGCATTGAAATTCTCTACCGTGCTGGTGAAAGGATGAATGTTTATACGCGGCTTCTATACTTTTATCGCATTTGTTGCATGTAGAGCAGCTGTAAAGTTTGCTTTCATCTTCAGAGAGAGAGGTAAATAAAAAAATCCCTGGCGCTGCCTTTCTCTTGGGTGCAATTTTCCTTCGCTTATAAATATTTTGTCTAGGATCTATTACGAGTTGACCTTGCCTGAACTGTGCATGAGGAGCAGGTGTCAGCTTCCTCTTAAAACTCATTTGACCACAAGGGCGCAGCTTTCTATTGTTATTATTCAGTGGGTGAATTGTGTATGTGTTCACATACAAGCCCTTATTTTGTAGAGAGCGGGGCGGTAATTTAAGGTTATTTGGGAATACCACTTGATTTGGCTGAACCCTCCCGTGTTTATACATATTTACACCCCTAGGATCTACGAGTTGACCTTGCCTGAACTGTGCATGAGGAGCAGGTGTCGGCTTCCTCTTAGGGTTCGTTTGAATGCAAGTAACTTTATTGCTGTTATGCAGCTTCTGTGCTGTGCATGTCTTCACATGCAAGCTCTTCTTTTTTATAAATTTGAAAGGCGGTAGATTCGTATAAAAAGGACGGTGCGATAGGTCTTCATGATCGTTGTTATGAAACATGTCGAAGTCTCTGGCCTTTGTTTGTGTTATAATAGATAACACGACATCATAGAACTCCTTTCTGCCCTCTTCTATATCTTTGATCTGCTGGTTTTGCAAAGCATCGAGTGCCTTTTTTTTAGTTGGAGCATCCTCTTTCTCTAAGGGAGGAAGGTTCCTGTATAAGAAGCCATCTAAGTCTAAATTATCATCGTCATCATCATCCACTATCTTTATGTTTTTGTTATGTGACATGTTAAGAGAAAAGTTGTGCCTAAGAGGAGTCTTAGATGGCTCGAATGAAGCCATGATATGGGTATAAAATGAGCAAAAAAGAAGGCTCCATAAAAGCATTTGCAGGAGGGGCG
>JBCCFU010000070.1:0-6972 GCA_039029575.1 Bacteroidota bacterium
AAAAAGATTATTACACTTGTCATACAACTACTGCTACCAGTGACTTGCTAAGGGGCTGGTCTAGTTTTTTTATATTGAGAGGAATGGGTCTTGTCTTCAAAACACAGAATTATTGTAAGGCCCCTAAAATAAATCCCGTATTTCTGCTCCAACCTTTAACCGTATAGCGGTACCGTGCATTACAGGGGAGGTGCCCCTTTGCCCTTTATTCAACTTCTTCAGAAAAAATAGCTCGAACGGCACCCGAAATCTGCGCTAGGGGGTAGATTTTAATTTCCCCCTAACGTAGACTTATAACCTTGTACCTTCTTAATTATATTTTATAAAGCTATTTTTTATTGTAAAAGAGGAAGCCGAGAGGACAGAACCTAGTACTTGATAGCTACTTTCGCTTTCTTTTTGTTTTCTTCGTCCATGATTTTCACCAGGGCTCTTGCTTTGTTGGCAGTATCTGTATCGCCTGTTTCCATTTCATAAAGGTCGATGGCTACCCTTTCATCGGTGGTACCTTTCTTTGTGGTATAAAGAGGTTTGTACCTACGTCTGTCTTTTTGGGAGCGCGAGATTTCTACTGCGTAGATCTGTGCTTTGGGATGCTCGACGAGAAGTTCGATTTCATAGGCATTGTGTGTACAGACAAAGTTCGCGTTCCTATCATAGAGGTTTATCTTTTTGATCAGACGGAAGAACTTCAAAGCACTTCCTTCTTCATGGTTTGTACTATTGAAGTATTCATCATAGAATGTAACGGTTATTTTACCTAGTTGGTTGTAATATTCGAGTAGTTGGTCGTACATCTTGGTGATATCTACTTCTCTTGCGTACAAGGATTTTTTGATGCTTGGGTCGTCTTTAGGTTCTTTGAAAGCGAAGATCATGCTGACGGGGGTGAGTCCGCCTTCTCCTTGCATGATGCCTAGGTTATGGGTCAAAAGTATTGTTTCGAAGACTGCACGGATAAAGATGATACTCTTCCCGCAACCGTTTGGTCCCATGACTCCTGCGGCATTTTTTTCACTACCATCGAGGATGATATCATTGGGTTGTGCTACGTTTGCCCCGACAGACGTACTCCAGTTATTTCTAAACTCGATGTAGAAGTTGGGTTTTCCTTCGGGTGAATAGTACTTAGGAAGGCTGAAGCCGTTTTTATGTTTTTCTGGATTTTTTAGCAGGTTGACGGCACAGAGGTCCGTGTTTACCATGGAGAGTTCAAACCACACTTCATCCATCATATGGAACGTCTCTTGGCAATAGGTCATGGCGAGCAATACGATAGAAAAACGGTTTAGCCAGATATTCCTATTCTTGAAGTTATAATTTTTAAGTAAACGCACCGTATCATTGTATGCGGCGTTGGGATGTTCTAAGGCCAAGAGTTGACGGGTATATTCCAGCTTATCGGCATAGAGCTTTTTGAGCTCAGGGTCACTGTCGATGAGCTCGCTCAATTCTTTCGCTACCTCAAAGAGTACCTGAATATCCGCGATTCTATGGCTGATATATTCATTGTATGTACTCATCATCTTGTAGTGCTGATACCATTGGTATAACCCAAAGAATGGCAGTAATGTATACATAATTATCATGCCATAGGCTGCAGATTTTTGTACAAGGGTTCCTTCCTTATCAATAAAATCACTAAGTTCCTCTTTCATTATAGCGATAAACTTCAATGTATCGGAACTGCTTTCTATACTGCTTAAAAGTAATATACCCCAAATAAATAATGCGATTCCACAAAGAAGTGTATTGTAAATAAGGCCCAAGTGGATATATCCGAATTGTTTCACATCGACTTGAATTGTGTTTGTAAACCTACCGTTGCTATGCGAGAACAACTTTTGCAGACTTTTTTGGTAAGCAGATGAAGCCATGGGGTCTTTTTCAGCGTCATAAAAAGCGAGCAATGAAGATTCTATCTCCTTGAGTTTTTTCAATAGCGCCTGTGCTTTTTTGTAAGCTTCAGGTTTTTTTATCCATGCTTTATACTTCTCTTGGTTGGCTATAAGCTTTTCTCTATTGTCAATAGGGGTCACCAACCTTAGGGCAAGACATACTTTTGTCATCTCAGAAGCGTCCTGATGGGCCACTGCGTTGACTAGGTTGTCTTCGGGATCGTTGGCAGGGCCTACCAATACATGCATTGTTTCCCACATATGTGAACGCATGTCTACAGCATCCTCTCCGAGATGTTCTTCAATGTAACGCACAAAAGCTCGGTTTTTTTCTGGGGAACACACCCTTAAGAGTCCAATAGAGTTCAAGGTCTGCTTTTCTAAGTTGGGGCGGTCTATTTCGTAATCTTTTCGTTTTCTTTTTATTTCCAGGGCAGCTTTTCTCTCTTCATCGCTTTGTTGACCTTCTTGAATGACTTTTTTTGTGATGAAACTTTGTAAGTAGTGTTTGGCTATCTTTCCCATGACATTATCAGGAGTCACCGCTTCGAGCCCTTCATCTTCGGAAGTGGCGATATTGTTTCGTGGTGCAGCGAGACAAGGGATGAGGGATAGGTAGAGTAAGGATAGGCTTAGCAAACGTTTTTGTGTCATGAATTGTTGGGTTAGTAGATAATTGCCGCGAATTTACTTATTTTTTTTAGAAAAAAAAAATTTATACATCTTTTTTTTTTTACTATGCTTTAGGGGTTATTTTTTTGGGGTTTAAGGCTATCTTCATAAGCTTTTTTAAGTTGGGCCAGCTCTTTTTTCAACTTGTGTGCGGTGATATAATCCATTTTAGCAGAGGCTCTTTCCATCTGCTTTTTAATCTCTGTGATCCGTTTTTTAAGCATAGGGGCATTGAGGGAGAGATCCTCTTGCTCTTGTAGTTCGAAAGCCTTACCCTTGCCTCCTGCATATTCTTTTGTTTCAACAGGATCTTGATATTCGACCAGTTTGTTGAGCGCTTTGGTGACAGGCTGGGGGGTGATGCCATGTTTTTCATTGTGGGCGATCTGTAGCTCGCGTCGTCGTGCGGTCTCTTTGATGGCGTTTTTCATAGAGGGCGTGATCTTGTCCGCATACATGTAGACCGCCCCTCGGACGTGGCGGGCCGCTCGGCCGATCATTTGCAACAGTGACCTTTTGTTACGCAAAAAGCCTTCCTTGTCAGCCTCTAAGATCGTCACCAAAGAGACACCAGGCAGGTCGAGTCCCTCTCTGAGAAGGTTGACACCTACTAGTACATCAAATTTACCTTCCCCTAGCTCATGCAAGATACGCACACGGTCGAGGGTGTCCACCTCGGAGTGGATGTATTGGCAACGGATCCCCTTTCCAGTCAAGTATTTCGTCAACTCTTCCGCCATCCGCTTAGTAAGGGTGATCACCAACACCTGTTCCTTGCGTTGGATGCGTTCGTGCAAGGCATCTAAAAGGTGGTCGATTTGATGTTCCGTCGGCACGACCGTCACTTCTGGGTCGAGCAGCCCGGTGGGACGGATGAGCTGTTCTACGACGACCCCTTCAGACTCGGCGATCTCATAGTCGCTAGGTGTGGCGCTGACGTAGATGACTTGGTGGATGAGCTGGGTAAACTCGTCGAAGTTGAGCGGCCGGTTGTCCATGGCCGACGGCAAACGAAAGCCATATTCTACCAAATGACGCTTCCGTGCATGGTCGCCGCCCCACATGCCACGCACTTGAGGGATGGTCACATGGCTCTCATCGAGGAAGAGGAGATAGTCGGACGGGAAGTAGTCCATCAAACAGTAAGGGCGCACCCTAGCCTCTCGTCCGTCAAAATAACGCGAATAGTTTTCAATTCCAGGACAGTACCCAAGCGTCTCCATCATTTCTAAGTCGAGTTCTGTACGACTTTCTAGCCGTTCTGCCTCCTCTGACTTGCCTTGCCGCTCAAAGAAACGTACCTGTTCAGTCAGCTCCTCTTGAACCTGCTTCATCACCCGTTTGATCACATCCTTGCTCGTCACAAAGAGGTTCGCAGGATAGATCACCACATGCGCCTGATCCTCTATACGCGCCCCACTCTCTGGGTCGACACGCTGGATTTGCTCCACTTCATCGCCAAAAAAGATAAAACGGTATACAACTTCTGTATAGGCAAGGAAGACATCTACAGTGTCACCCTTGACACGAAAAGCACCCGGGCGAAACTGCTCGTCGTGGCGACTATACAGTAAGCCGACGAGCTGCAATAAAAACGCATCTCTATCGAGGGTCTGCCCTTGTTTGATGCGCAACACATATTTGTAAAACTCTGTCGGGTTGCTCATACCATAAATACACGACACCGAAGAGACCACGACGACATCGCGCCTGCCTGAAAGTAAGGACGACGCGGCACGCAAGCGCAACTTCTCGATCTCCGCGTTGATGGCCAAGTCCTTTTCAATATACGTACCCGTAGAAGGAATATACGCCTCTGGTTGAAAGTAGTCGTAGTAAGAGACGAAGTACTCTACCGCATTGTCTGGAAAAAACTGACTAAATTCTCCATACAGCTGTGCAGCCAACGTCTTGTTGTGACTGACGATCAACGTCGGCTTGTTGAGCTTCTCAATCACCTTCGCCATGGTAAACGTCTTGCCCGTACCCGTCGCTCCTAGCAGCGTCTGTGCATACGCGCCTTCTTTGACTCCTGCGAGGAGCTCTTCAATGGCCCGCGGCTGATCACCCGCAGGTTCATAAGGGGAGGTGAGTTTGAATTTCATCGTTTTTGTGTGTTCGCTATGTAACAAAGATAGTTGTTTTTAATCTGTAATTCAGAATCAGGATCACTGACTTAACACCTCTAGTTGCTCAACGTCCCGCTACACGGTGACGGTTGAGCGCTAGTGTCGCGGGATTTAATCTGTGATTCAGAATTATCTTTCTATCTTTGCAGCCTAGTGGAAAGGTTTTTCCACCTACACTTGGGCCGTTTTTGCCCTTCTGGTGCTATAAAATACCTTTGACCTTCTTTCAAAAAAAACATTATACAGTGCAAATACCTGTGAAAATACGATATATCTTCTGCCTTCTGGCCTCCTTACAAGGGGTAAGCTTTGCTAGTATTAATATCAACAAAGCGCAATGCAATGAATATAAGAAGGTAATACAAAAAGACCTAAATAAAAAAAAACTGATACTCTCCACTTATTTTAAAGAGCAATATGCACATATAAAAGACAACACAAAGAAGGTACAGACAACTATAGGAGAAAGCATTCCATTTAAAAACTTTAATAACTTACAACCAAATATTGATCTTGATACTATACTTATGTCAATATTAAGGTTGCAAGCCTTTGAAGAAGATAAGCTATATCAATATTGGACAAAAAAAGAAGGTGGCGGAGAAAACTTGCTAATCGCTTTGAATAGACTCATAAAATTACAAATCAACTTTGAGCAGATGCGAAAGCATTTTAAACTATCGATAACCAACAAATCAAAAGCCCCTTGCCTACAATTTCAGAATGACACATACTACACAGGAGATCTGTCAAAAACATTGGGTGAGTATAATGACAGAGATATGCACTCCCTATACCAACATGCTACCTATCTCTTTATACTCTATGATATTTTTGAAGAGGGTAGGCTGCACAACGTATTACAAAAAATGAAAAAATCTCTCAACAATACACAACAGTGGCTAAATGAAACCTTAGAAATATACCAAACTCAAAAAGACATTAACAAGCCTATCCCCCAAGAAGACATCGCCTCAATCCTTCAAGAAGAATACATGGGGCCATATGCCAATTGGCTGACATACATGGAAAATTTTTTAAAAAATAAAAAAACAAAGGTCATTCCTTTCGAAATATTTCATCTACTACTTGCTAAAATAGAGAACCCAACCCAACTCGACCAACCAAAGATCCATCACATTGTCAACGTCACAAAAATATATATATGGAATGAAATACTTGGTCAAAAAGACAACGATACATTAGACAAACTAAGTCGCTACCTCATCCAGTTTAGTAGTCATCAACAAAGATTGCTAGGCACGAAAAAAGAGGAAGAAGAAGCGATTGAAATCATTATAGCCTATATTACGCTCAATAAATTAAACAAAAATGACCTTCATGAAAACACCATACAACAAAATATAAACCATCTATCAGATCTAATAAAAAACGATGCCAAAAAAAAAGCTATACTCGCTTTTCTCAAAAAAAGATTTACACTTGAAAAAGGAGACACCCCCAAAGTCACTCAACGAAACAACCATAAACAATCTTACCTCTCCCAACTACTTCTTCTCAAGCCAGCTGCCTCAGACCAAAAACTATGGTCTCTCCTCTGTACAGATGACACCCAAGATCAAGTAGAAGCCTTGGTAAACATCGGAAGAGAAGCCAACAAAAAACTAGGAGAAGCGTTTGACGAGTATAAGAAAAAAGATAAAGAAACAGAACCCCTTGAAAACGACGAGCAAGAAAACCAAAAACCAGACAAAGACTTAAATTCTTTCTGGTTCAACGTGCCCATCATCCTAGGAATGATCTTCGCTGGTATATTCATGATTAGACAAAAACCTGATAAAAGCAAAGATAACGAAGAAAAATCCAAAGAAAAAAACGATAACAAAGCCCCCGAAGAAAACAATGACAACAACCAACCCAAGGAAAACAGCCAGAACAAGGGGCCCGAAGAAAACAATGACAACAACCAACCCAAGGAAAATAGCCAGAACAAGGGGCCCGAAGAAAACAATGACAATAACCAACCCAAGGAAAACAGCCAGAACAAGGGGCCCGAAGAAAACAATGACAATAAGGACCTTCAAGAAAACGAAGATTATGAAGACTTCGATGAAAACGACGACTATGATGATTATGAAGACTTCGACGAAAACGACGACTATGATGATTATGAAGACTTCGAAGAAAACGAAGATTATGATGATTATGAATAAAACGAAGATCTCGAAGAAAAACCCAAGAAAAAAATAAAAAGGAGGATCCCAAAGAAAACACAAGTGGACAACGCATAGTCCTAACCTAAAAAATACACC